>JASBUY010000077.1 GCA_030147645.1 Aquabacter sp.
GGAGCGGCGGGACGGCGGCGCACCGAAGCCATCGGACCTCCTTCAGCTCAGGCCTGCGACGAGGCGCGCGAGCACCTCCCCGCAGGTGTCCAGATCCTGCACCAGCGCGACGCGGATATAGGGATCACCGGGATTGACGCCATCGGCGCCGGGGCGCGCGAGATAGCCGCCGGGCACCACCCGCAGGCCCTGCTCGCGCCACAGGCGCAGCGTCGCCGCCTCGCCCCCGCCGCTCGCGCTGACATCGAGCCACAGGAAGAAGCCGCCCGCCGGCCGCTCATAGCCGAACCGGCCGGCGAGCAGACGATCCGCGAGGTCGAACTTGGCCTGATAGAGCGCGCGTGAGGCATCCACATGGGCCTCGTCCTGATAGGCGGCGATACCTACCGCCTGGAGCGGCTCGGGCACCTGGGGCGCGGCCACGCCGCGAAACGCCAGATAATCCTTCAGGAAATCCGCATCGCCCGCCACGAAGCCGCAGCGCAGGCCGGGCAGCGAGGAGCGCTTGGAGAGCGAGTTGAATGCGAGCACCTTGTCGAAATCGGTGCCGCAGCATTCCAGGATGCCGGCCGGCTTCTCCGCACCCAGATAGATTTCCGAATAGCACTCGTCGGAAAACAAATAGGCCCCGCTGGCGCGCGTGAGGCCCGCCAGGCGCTCCAGATAGGCCCGCGAGGCGATGGCGCCTTGCGGATTGGCCGGCGAGGCGATGAAGACCGCGACGGTGCGCGCGAGCAAGGCGGGATCGAGCGCGTCGAGATCCGGCAGCCAGCCGGTTTCGCGCGTTGTGGGCATCACCACCACCTCGCAGCCGGCCAGTTCCGCGCCCGCCGCATAGGCGGCATAGAAGGGATTGGGCAGCAGCATGGCGGGGCGCCCCGCCCGCGCGCCGACGCGCCGGCTCGCGATCACGGCGGCGCTCACCAGCCCCTCGCGGGACCCGTTCAGAACCAGAACCTCGCGCTCCGCGTCGAGGGGGCGCGGCAGGGCATAACGCTGCCCGGCCCAGTGAGCCGCCGCCGTGCGGAAGGCGGGCAGGCCCTCGGCGCGCGGATAGCGGCCGCAGCCGCCCCCGGCGCCAGCGAGCCCACCGGGCACGAAATCGGGCATGGCATGCTGGGGCTCGCCCACCGCCGCGCTCAGGGGCGTGCGGCCGGGTTCCACGCTCGCCAGAAGATCGGCGAGCCGGACGAACGGGGAACGGCTGGTCTGGGGAGCGGGGGAAGCAGGCACAGGCTCGGCAATCGTCTCGCACGGGTGAGGTGAAGCGCAGAATGGCGAAACTCGGTTAAGAAGCACCTAAGCCCCGCCCTGACCTATCGACAGGTCTTTTCCACAGCGGCATGCTGCGCGCGCCTTGGATCGACACCGCAGCAAGAGAACTGGGGTCGCGATCTAAAACGATTAAAATATTTAAGGGAGACGACACATGGCAGGGAGCTTCTTGCGTTGTGCGATGCCGGCTGTGCTGGCGCTCGGCCTGTTGGCCGTTCCGCCGGCCCTGGCGGACGACGACCTTCATTTCTCCCCGGAGGCGCTGAAGCGCATTCCGGTCGCACTCCAGAGGGAGATCGACAAGGGGACCCTGCCCGGCGCCGTGGCGCTGATCGCGCAGAACGGCAAGATCGTCTATTTCGAGGCCACCGGCTTTCTGGATTCCGGCAAGACCAAGCCCATGCCCAAGGACGCGGTGTTCCGCGCCTTCTCCATGACCAAGCCGTTCGTCTGCGTCGCGGCCATGATGCTGGTGGAGCGTGGCCAGCTCAGCCTGCGCGATCCCGTCGGCCAATATATTCCCGAGATGAAGGCCATGACCGTCATCGCGGAGAAGAAGGACGAAGCGGGCAAGACGGTGCGCGAGGTGGTGCCCGCCAAGAATCCCATCACCATCCACGATCTGTTGCGCCACACGTCCGGCCTCACCTATGCCGGCAGCGCGCCCTTTCCGGAGGTCAAGGAGGGCTATGAGAAGGCGGACGTGGAAAGCCGCAAGGGTGATCTCTCACCCGAAGCCTTCGTGACGGAACTCGCGAAGATCCCGCTCGCCTATGAGCCCGGGACGCGCTTCGAATACGGGCTGTCCGTGGACGTGCTCGGCATCGTTGTGGAGCGGGTCAGCGGCAAGCGGCTCGACGTGTTCCTGGAGGAAAACCTTTTCCGACCGCTGAAGATGAAGGACACGTCCTTCCAATTGACGCCCGCCCAGGCCCCCCGGCTCGCGGACGCCTATGACAGCGATCCGCAGAAGGCGGCGGGTTGGCAATGGGTGCGGGTCGATCAGGACCCCGGCAAGCGCTATCGGCTGGGCGGGGCGGGCACGGTCACGACCGCGGAGGACTATTTCCGCTTTTCGCAGATGATGCTGAATGGCGGCGATCTGGAGGGCGTGCGCATCCTCTCCCCCAAGACGGTGCAATTCATGCTGTCCGACCACCTGATCGGCCTCGGCGGCTCCACCGCCGCCAGCACCGGGCCGGGTTACGGCTTCGGCCTCGGCTTCGCGGTGCGCCGCTATGAGGGCCTCGCCGTGGCGCCGGGCTCGGTGGGCGATGCCATGTGGGCGGGCGCGGGCGGCACCAGCTTCACCATCGACCGCAAGGAAGAGATCGTCGGCGTCTTCATGGCTGCCGCGCCGACGCCGCGCGTCGCCACCCGCATGCTGTTCAAGAACCTGCTCTACGGCGCGATGGTGGACTGAGCGCCAGTTTCGCGCCACCGGCCGGGCCGCGCCCGGCCGGTCAGGGCGCGCGATCGCCCGCCCCGGCCAGCAGAGCGCGGGCGTCCGCGCTGTCCTTCTCCATCTGCGCGATCAGCGCCTCGATGGAGGCGAACTTCATTTCCGGCCGCAAATAATTGTGCAGGAAGACCTCGATCTCCTGCCCATAGAGATCGCCGGAAAAATCGAACAGATAGACTTCCAGCAGCGCCGCCCCATTGTCGAAGGTGGGGCGGCGGCCATAGCTCGCCACGCCGTCCACCATCCGCGCACCGACGCGGGCGCGCACGGCATAGATGCCGAAGGCGAGTTCCGTGCCCGCGGGCAGGACCAGATTGGCGGTGGGAAAGCCCAAAACCCGGCCGCGCTTGTCACCGTGGACCACTTGCGCCCGGACCGACCAAGGCCGCCCCAGCATATGGGCCGCATGCCCCACCTGTCCGGAAGCCAGCGCATTGCGGATGGCGGTGGAGGAGACCGGGTCGCCCGCATCGCGGGTCGGCTCCACGACCTCGACCTCGAAGCCGAACCGCGCGCCCTGCTCGCGCAGGAAGCTGGGCGAGCCGGCGCGGGCGCGGCCGAAATGGAAATCGAACCCCACCACCACGCCTGCGGCGGCAAAGCGCCCCACCAGAATGTCCGCCACGAAGGCCTCGGCGGGGATCGCTGCCAGCGCCGCGTCGAAGGGGAGCACGATGGCCCCGTCCAGCCCCGTCGCGGCGAGAGCGGAGAGCTTCTGCGTGCCGGGCGTCAAGCGGAACAGCGGCACATGGGGCTGGAACAGGCTGCGCGGATGGGGCTCGAAGGTGAGCGCGGCCGCCGGGCGGGCCAGCCGCTGCGCCATGGCGCGCGCCGCGCCGATCACCGCGAGATGGCCGCGATGCACGCCGTCGAAATTGCCGATGGCGAGAACCGGGCGGGACAGGGCCGGCGGCAGGGGGCCGGCGCCATCGCTGACCAGAAAGGCGGGATTTGCGGGCTCACTCACGTCGGTCGGCCTGATCCTGAACGTCCTCGCGCAGCCGGGCCGGCCACGCGAAACACCCTGCGGGAAAGCTGAAAGCTGCGCGCACCCTTCGCGCAGCCCCGCCCAAGCGTCAAGCCGGGGGGCGCCCTCACCAGGCGAGGCGCGGCATCACGCCTCGCGGATGGGCATGGCCGGAGAACAGATTGGAAAGGGCGGCGGCGTCCGGCTCGGCGCCTTCCTTGGCGTTCAATTCCTCGGCATGGATGCCGCTCGCGATGAACAGGCTGTCGAAGCCGGCGGCGGTGGCGCCGATAATGTCGGTGCGCAGCGCGTCCCCGATGCAGAGCACCCGCCCCTCGCCGATGGGGGCGCCGCGCAGCGCCTGGCCGCGCGCCAAGGCGGTGTCGTAGATCGGCTTGTGCGGCTTGCCGCAATAGAGCGTCTCGCCGCCCATCTCGTCATAGAGCTGGGCGATGGCCCCGGCGCAATAGATGAGCCGCGAGCCGCGCTCCACCACGATGTCGGGATTGGCGCAGATGAAGAACAGGCTGCGCGCGCGCATGGCGGCGAGGCGCTCGGCATAGTCCTGCGGCGTCTCCACCTCGTCGTCGAACAGGCCGGTGCAGACCACGAGGTCGGCGCCATCGAGGTCGGTCATGGTGAGGCCGAGGCCGTCGAAGGTGCCGATGTCGCGCGGCGGGCCGAGATGATAGACGCGCGCGCCGCTGCGCTCGGACAGGACCGCCCGCGTCACGTCGCCCGATGTAACGATGGCGTCATAGGTGCCCTCCGGCACGCCGAGGCGCTCCAGGAGAGTCGCGACGAAATCCGCCGGGCGCGGGGCGTTGGAGACCAGCACCACGCTCGCCCCGCCAGCGCGGGCGCGGGCCAGCGCGTCGCAGGCGGCGGGAAAGGCGCGCACGCCGTTATGCACCACGCCCCAGATGTCGCACAGGATGAGGTCGTAATCCCCCGCGATCTGCGAAAGGCCGGCCACCCGGCGCGGCGCCACCAGGCCCATTGCCACTTCGTCCATCATGCGCGCTCCCGTATCAGACGGGCACGACCTGCCATGCCCCGGCGACAGGAACAAGACCCGCGCGCGCATGCGCGTTCCCCACCCGGCGCACGCCGCCGCGCCGGGGAGGCGGGCCGGAACCGCACTGGCGTTTTTTGGCCCGCTTCGGAGGACACGTCGCGCCCGCGGCTAGGCGGTGGTAAAGCGGTCTTGGTTCAAGCGGCCCGAAGGAGACGCGCGTGAAAGCCCTGATCCTGTCCTTGGTGATCGCCGCCGCCCCGGCCGGCGCGCTGGCCCAGTCGGCCGCCAAGACCGCGGCGGACTTCCTCTCCACCAGCCCCGCGCCCGCCGCGCCGAAGGTCGAGCCTGCGGTTGCACCCGTGGTGCCCGAGGTGCTGCGCGACTATCGCTATTGCGAGATCATCCCGGTGACCGTGGGCCTCAGCGGCTTCAGCGCGCAGGTGTTCAACACGCTCGGCTATGGCGACTGCCCGCAGGACCAGTGGGCGCGCGTCACCGAGAGCGAAATGCGCAAGCGCTTCGGCGCTGTCACCGTGCTGCTGAACGGCCCGCGCCATTTCATCATGGACAAGATCATCCCCAAGGGCGCCACCGCGCGGGGCGAGGTCATCACGGTCAACGGCATGATGCTGGAGAGCCGCGCGACCATCGACCTGTCGGTCGCCGACATGCGCGGCAAACCTTATCGCGAACACGTCATCACCCGCGAGACGACCTATCGCTTCGATGCCGGCAAGCCCACCTTCCGCCTCACCGATCCGGACGGGGCGGTCTATGTGATGCAGTCCTACGCCCAGTTCGTGGACCCGTCCCTGACCTATGAGGGCCTGCCCGCGCTCGGCGCGAAGCTCAAGCTCCCCAAGGGCTGGTCCTATGGGGTGGTGACGCCCGACGCGCCCCTCATGCTGACCGCCGAAGGCAAGGCCACGGTCATCCAGGACGACTTCAAGAACACCTACCAGAAAATGACGCCCTGACGCCTCACGCGACGCCGGGCTGCGCCCGCGCCAGCGCGCGGAAGGCATCGCCCCGCGCCTCGAAATTGGCGAACTGGTCGAAGGAGGCGCAGGCCGGGGAGAGCAGCACCACGGGCTCGGCGGCCTCGCACAGCGCCGCATCGCGCGCCGCCGCCGCCACCGCCTGGTCCAGCGTGCCGCTCACCTCATGGGGCACGCCGTCAAGGCTTGCCGCGAAGCTCTCCGCCGCCTCGCCGATGAGATAGGCCTTGCGCACCCGCCCGAACAAGGGCGCGAGCGGCGCGATGCCGCCGGCCTTGGCCTTGCCTCCGGCGATCCAGAATATGTCCGGGAACGTGAGCAGCGCCCGCTCGGTGGCATCGGCATTGGTGGCCTTGCTGTCATTCACGAACAGCACGCGCCCCGCGC
>JASBUY010000078.1 GCA_030147645.1 Aquabacter sp.
GGCCCGCGCTGTCGCAGACGAACAGATTTTCAAGAATATCTCGGACCGCGATCAAAGCGCGCAGGGCCGCTTCGTGACTCTGGCAGCTGCCATTCTGGCGTCTCTGAACCGTCTGTCCGACATGGTAGAACTCGAGATCGCGAACGACAGTCCGACCATCGGAAAGCTCGCCAGTCTCGCGCGTTACTCGATGATGCTGCGTGACATCGGGGGCCGCCGCTCGACGATGATGACCACGTATTTCGGAGATCCCAAGCCCTTCACGCCCGCGCAGGTCTCGCAGTTCTTCATCTTTGAGGGACAGATCCGTTCGGTGTGGGGCATGCTCGAACACGTCGCCAATGAGCTGGTCGATCAGCCCGGCGTCACCGAGGCCACGGCCAAGGCCAAGGCAGAGTTCATGGACATGCTCGGGAAGCGCACGCAGGAGACGTTCCAGAACATCCTGCAAAACAAGGATACGGGCTTCACCATGGCGGACTGGCGCAACTTCGTGCGCCCTCCGCTCGCCGCATCGCTTGCGCCGCGTGACGCCGCCATCTCCGCTTCCGAGGTCACGTCGGCCCAGCAAATCTCCTCGGCCCGCACCGCCTTCATCGTCTCCATGACGGTCTGCGTGCTGGTCCTCCTCCTGGTGATCGGCTTCGCGATCTTCATCACACGGCGCGTGGTTCAGCCGATCCGGACGACGGCGCTGGGCATCGAGCAGATCGCCCAGGGCCAATTGGATGTGACCATCACCGGCCTGGAGCGTCGCGACGAAATCGGCGAAATCGCCCGCGCCGTGGAAGTGTTGCGCAACAATTCCATCGAGATGGTCCGCCTGCAGCACGAGCAGGTCGCCATGCGCGAGAAAATGGAAGAGGAGCGCCGCCACGCCTTCCAGGAAGTGGCGGACGAACTCGACCGCGCGGTCGGCCGGATCGCGGGTGCCGTGTCCTCGACGTCGGAAGAACTTCAGGCCTCCGCCCGGGCGATGGCGAGCATGGCGGAAAGCACCTCAAGCCGCTCCGGCGAGGCGTCGGAATCCGCCCAGATGGCCGCCTCCATGGTGGAGACGGTGGCCGCCGCCGCCGAGGAGCTCAGCGCCTCGGTGAACCAGATCGGCTCGCAAGTGGAGGAATCCACCCGCATCGCCGGCGTCGCGGTGAAGGAAGCCAATGACGCGGCCAGCAAGATCACCCGCCTGCTGGAAGCCGCCCGCCGCATCGGCGACATTTTGAGCCTCATCACCAACATCGCCGGCCAGACCAACCTGCTCGCCCTCAACGCCACCATCGAGGCGGCGCGCGCCGGGGAAGCGGGGCGCGGCTTCGCGGTGGTGGCGAGCGAGGTGAAGAATCTCGCCGACCAGACCGCCAAGGCCACGGCGGAGATCGAGACCCAGATCTCCACCGTCCAGAGCGCCACGGACGAGGCGGTGAAGGCCATCTCCGACATCGCCGAGACCATCGGCGAAATCAGCCAGATCGCCGGCTCCATCGCCTCGGCGGTGACCCAGCAATCGGCGGCGACCCAGGAGATCGCCCACTCCATCTCCAAGGCCTCCGACGGCGCCCGGGGCGCCACCTCCAACATGGCGGAAGTCACACGCACCGCGGCAGAGACCGGCAGCGCCGCGAGCCAGGTGCTGGAGGCCTCCTCGGAACTCTCCCGCACGTTCTTCGACCTGCGCAACGCCACCGACAGCTTCGTCAATCGCATCCGCGCGGCCTGACGGCGCGGGGGCGATCTGCCTCCCTCCAAAGCGAATCACGGGCGCCTTCGGGCGCCCGTTATCGTTTTGCGCGGCTGATTCGCAGCTTTCGTCGCGCCAGCGAGCGGGCGCATGGCGTGGCGCCTCGTCGCGGGCGGCTCTCTCAGCTCAAGGAGATCTCGGGGGGACTGGGGGAGATGCGCGAAGGGCATCTGATTGGTCGGAGTGGCAGGATTTGAACCTGCGACCCCCACGTCCCGAACGTGGTGCGCTACCAGACTGCGCTACACTCCGAACCGAGGACGGTGCCTCTAGCACGCGCCTTGGGCGGGAGGCAAGGGCGTTCTTGAACGCGCTCGCTTGAACCCCCCTCGCCCGCATGCGATAGAGGCCCGCCCGTCATGGGTCGACACGCATCTTCAGGAGTTTCACAAATGGCGAACCAAGGCAGCACCGGCAATCTCATGACGGGAAAGCGCGGACTGATCCTCGGCATCGCCAATAACCGCTCCATCGCCTACGGCATCGCCAAGTCCGCCGTGGCCCAGGGCGCCGAGATCGCCCTGACCTATCAGGGCGAGGCGCTGAAGAAGCGCGTGGAACCGCTCGCCAACGAACTCGGCGCGCATCTGGTCGGCCATTGCGACGTCACCGAGCCCGCCACCATGGATGCGGTGTTCGAGGAGACGCAGAAGCGGTTCGGCAAGCTGGACTTCCTCGTCCACGCCATCGCCTTCTCCAACAAGGACGAGCTGGACGGCCGCTACGTGGACACGACGGCGGACAATGTCGCGAAAACCATGCTCATCTCCTGCTACTCCTTCACCGCGCTGGCGCAGCGGGCGGAGAAGCTGATGACCGATGGCGGCTCGCTTTTGACCCTCACCTATTACGGCGCCGAGAAGTGGATGCCCCACTACAATGTGATGGGTGTCGCGAAGGCGGCGCTGGAGGCCAGCGTGCAGTATCTTGCCGCCGATCTCGGCCCCCGCAACATCCGCGTCAACGCCATCTCAGCCGGCCCCATCAAGACGCTGGCGGCCTCGGGAATCGGCGATTTCCGCTATATCCTGAAGTGGAACGAGCTGAACTCCCCGCTGCGCCGCACCGTGACCACCGAGGAAGTGGGCGACACGGGCGTCTATCTCCTCTCCGATCTCTCGCGCGGTGTGACGGGTGAGATACATCATGTGGATGCCGGGTATCATATCGTCGGCATGAAGCACCCCGACGCGCCGGACCTGGCGCTGGTGCGCGACTGACGGAGGCGAACCGATGCGCTGCCTGACGACCCTTCTTTTCGCGGCAGCCCTCAGCCTGGGCGCAACCACCGCCGGCTTCGCCCAGAGCCCGCCGAGCTTCCAGGAATATCCATTGCGCGACCGCATCCTCGGCCCGGGCGGCGCGGTCTTCCCCAATTATGTGACGCCTTCCGAATCGCGCATCGCCTATCTCACAGGCACGGGGCGCGGCATTCTGTTCGGGGCGGCCACCGTGGATTTCCTCTGCCAGGCCGAGCAGCGCCCGGTCATCACCCTGCTCTCGCCGCCTGCGTCGGGAAAAGTGGTGATCACGCCCGGCACCTTCACGGCGAGCCGCACCGATGCCGGGTCCACCTTCTGCCTCGGCCAGCCGGTCAGCGGCGCGGTGGTGAAATATGTGGGTCGCCCGCCCAAGGCCGGCACGCAGTTCGCGCTGCGCGTGACTTACCCTCACCTCGGCGCATGGTATGATCATGTGGTACAGGTGCCGGGGCGCTAACATCCGAGGCGGGGGCCACGGAGCGGGGACGGGGACAGCGAGATGGCTCTGGGGCGAGCGGCCGTGAGACGGGTCATCCTGCGAGGAGCGACGGGCGCGGCCTGCGCGCTCTCTCTCCTGCTTGCTGGCGCTCCCACCGCGCGGGCCTTCATGAACAATGATCCCGACGCCTTCGTGGTGAATTTCTATACCGGCGGCGGCAGCGACGGAATCCTGTTCGCGGCCGGGACCGCGAACCAGCAATGCACCAATCTTGGCCTGCCGGACATCAGCGTGGTCAGCGCCTCGCCGGGCGTGAAGCTCTCCATCCAGCCGGGCAGTTTCATCGTCACGGGCACCGATTACGGCTATCTGGTCTGTGACGGCCAGCGCTTGCCGGGCATGGTGGTGCGCGGCACCGGCAAGGGACAGGCGGTCATCAAGGTGACCTACCCCCCGGTCGGCCAATGGTACACCCACACTTTGACGCTGCCCGCGCCATGAAGCGCCTCTATCTGGTGCGCCACGGGGAGACCGACTGGAACATTGCGGGCCGCCTCCAAGGCAGCCGCGACATCGCCCTGAACGCGCTCGGCCGGTCCCAAGCGGCGGAAGTGGGCCGCGTCCTGAGCCAGATGGCGGGG
>JASBUY010000096.1 GCA_030147645.1 Aquabacter sp.
GGTGGCGCTCGGTGAGCGCGACTGCTCGCTCCAGCGGCGCAACCAGAAGGTCATCGAGGAAGCGCCTGCGCCGCTTCTGTCAGACGAGACGCGCGCGCGCCTCCATGCGGCGGCGGTGCGGCTCGGAGAGAGCGTCGCCTACGAATCCGCCGGCACGGTGGAATTCATCTATGACCCGGCGCGGGAGGATTTTTACTTCCTGGAGGTGAATACCCGCCTGCAGGTGGAGCATCCCGTCACCGAGGCGATCTTCGGCATCGATCTGGTGGAATGGATGGTCCGCCAGGCGGCCTGCGAGGATGTGATCCCCGCCGCCCCCCTGACGCCGAAGGGAGCGGCCATCGAGGCGCGCATCTATGCCGAAATCCCCCATGCCAATTTCCAGCCGAGCGCGGGCCTGCTGACGCAGGTGAAATTCCCCGACAGCGCGCGGGTGGACGGCTGGGTGGAGACCGGCACCGAGGTCACCGCCTTCTACGATCCCATGCTCGCCAAGGTGATCGTCTCGGCGCCCGACCGCACGGCGGCCATCGCCGCGCTCGAAGACGCGCTGAACCAGTCGGCGATCACCGGCATCGAGACCAACTTGGCCTATCTGCGGGCCATCGCCGGCTCCGATCTGTTTGCCTCCGGGAAGGTCGCCACCACTGCGCTCAAGGATTTCGCCTTTGAGCCCCAGAGCGTGGAGGTGCTGAGCCCGGGCGCGCAGACCAGCCTTCAGGACCTGCCGGGGCGTCTGCATCTGTGGCATGTGGGCGTGCCGCCGTCCGGCCCCATGGACGCGCGCTCCTTCGCCCGCGCCAACGCGCTCGTGGGCAATGCCGAGACCGCGCCCGCGCTGGAACTGACCGTCAATGGCCCGACCTTGCGCTTCCATGCCGACGCGACGGCCGCACTCGCTGGGGCGCAGATGCCCGCGACCCTGGACGGCGCCCCCGTGCCCCATGATGTGGGCTTCCCGGTGAAGGCGGGACAGGTGCTGGCGATCGGCGCCATCGCAGGGCCGGGACAGCGCACCTATCTCGCGGTGGGCGGCGGGTTCGATGCGCCCGTGGTGCTCGGCTCGCGCGCCACCTTTGCGCTGGGCCTGTTCGGCGGCCATGCCACCGGCACGCTGAAGGCCGGCGACACGCTGCATCTGGCGCCGGCCGAGGCCCGCCCGCCTCTGCCCGCCCCGCTGGCCGCACCGCCCGCCCCGCTCACCCATGCTTGGGAGATCGGTGTTCTCTACGGCCCCCATGGCGCGCCCGACTTCTTCCAGGACGAGGACATTTCCGACCTCTTCACCGCGACCTACGAAGTCCATTTCAACAGCGCCCGCACCGGCGTGCGCCTCATCGGCCCGACGCCCCGCTGGGCGCGCAGCGATGGCGGGGAGGCGGGGCTCCACCCCTCCAACCTGCACGACAATCCCTATGCGGTGGGCGCCATCGACTTCACCGGCGACATGCCCATCATTCTCGGCCCCGACGGCCCCTCGCTCGGCGGCTTCGTCTGTCCGGCGGTGATCGCGCGGGACGAGCAATGGAAAATGGGCCAATTGAAGCCCGGCGACACGGTGCGCTTCCTCCCCCTCGCGCGCTCCGGCGATCCCGTGGCGGGTCCCGCCGTGAAGCGGGTGCCCGAGGCTTCCTCCCCCATCCTGGCGCGGCGCGAGGACGGGCCGGTGAGCGTGGTGTATCGCCGGCAGGGGGACGACAATCTGCTGGTCGAATTCGGCGACATGCGGCTCGATATCGCGCTGCGCCTGCGCGCCCATCTGATGGCGGAAGCGGTGGGACAGGCCAAGCTGCCGGGCCTCATTGATGTGACGCCGGGCATCCGCTCGCTCCAGCTTCATTATGACGGCTCCTCGCTCGCCCGCACCCGCCTGCTGGGCCTGCTGGACGAGATCGAGCGGTCCCTCCCCGCCGCCGAGGACGTGGTGGTGCCGAGCCGCATCGTGCATCTGCCCTTGTCCTGGAACGACGAGGACGCGCAACTGGCGATGCGCAAGTATCAGGAACTGGTGCGCCCGGATGCGCCCTGGTGCCCGTCCAACATCGAGTTCATCCGCCGCATCAATGGTCTGGCGGACGAGCAGGCGGTGAAGGACGTGGTGTTCGACGCGGCCTATCTGGTGCTCGGCCTCGGCGACGTCTATCTCGGCGCGCCGGTCGCGACCCCGGTGGACCCGCGCCACCGGCTCGTCACCACCAAATACAATCCGGCCCGCACCTGGACGCCGGAAAACGCCGTGGGCATCGGCGGCGCCTATATGTGCATCTATGGCATGGAGGGACCGGGCGGCTACCAATTGTTCGGCCGCACCATCCAGGTCTGGAACACCTGGCGGACCACGCCGGAATTCCGCCCCGGCACGCCCTGGCTGCTGCGCTTCTTCGATCAGGTGCGCTTCTTCCCCGTCTCTCATTCCGAGCTGAAGGAGGCGCGGGCGGCCTTTCCCCATGGCGCCTATCCGGTGAAGATCGAGGAAACCCGCTTTTCCTATGCGGATTATGCGGCGAACCTCGCGCGCGACGCGGCCGACATCTCCGCCTTCAAGACCCGTCAGCAAGCGGCCTTCGAGGCCGAGCGCGTTCGCTGGAAGGCGGAGGGGCTCGACAGCTTCACCGTGGATGAAGGCGTCTTCTCCGCCGATGCGGGCGAGGTGCCGGAGGGCTGCATCGCGGTGTGCGCCACCGTGCCCGGCAATGTCTGGAAGGTGGTGGTGGCGGAAGGCGCCCGGGTGGAGGCGGGGGATACGCTCGCCATCATCGAATCCATGAAGATGGAAGTGCCCATCACCGCCCATGCCGCAGGCCGGGTGCGCGATCTGCGCCTCCAGCCCGGCCGCACCGTGCGCTCGGGCGATGTGGTGGCGGTGCTGGAACCCGCCTGAACCCAGCTTCGCTTATGGAGCGCCTCGCAGCAGCGGGGCGTTCCGCCTTATGCTTGCCCCATGTGTGGACGTTTCACCCAACATAGCGGCCCCGTGCGGTATCTGGAGCAGTTCGGGCGGGACTGGGCGGATGCCGGCGTGCCCAATGCGCCGGCCCGTTACAATATCGCCCCGACGCAGGATGCCCTCGTGCTGCGGCGGCATCCCGAGACCGGGCTCGCCGCCCTTTCGCTGCTGCGCTGGGGTCTCGTGCCGCGCTGGGCCAAGGACCTGTCCTTCGGCGGGCGGACCATCAATGCGCGCGCCGAGACGGTCGCGAGCGCACCCGCCTTTCGCGGCGCCTGGGCGGGCAAGCGGCGCTGCGTGGTGCCGGTGGACGCCTTCTATGAATGGCTACCGGGCTCAAAGCCCAAGCAGCCTTATGCCATCGCGCAGGCCGATGGCGCGCCGCTGGCCCTGGCAGGGCTTTGGGACGGCTGGCAGGACCCCGCCACGGGCGGCTGGGTGCGCAGCTTCACCATTCTCACCTGCGCGGCCAATGCCTTCATGGCGCGGTTGCATGACCGCATGCCGGTCATCCTCCCGCAGGCGGACGTGCGAGCGTGGCTGGAAGGGCCGGGCGGCACCGAATTTCTGGTGCCCTATGCGGCCGATGACCTCGCCGCATGGCCGGTTTCGGTGCGACTCAACAGTCCGAAGAACGAGGGCGAGGACTTGATCGCCCCCGCCCCTGTCCCGCTGACGTGACGCCCCGGGACATCAGGCCTTGCGCGGGGTGGTGAGGTCGTCATCGTCCATGAGCGGGCCGGGATCGTCGGGCAGCGGCGGCTGGGCGACGATGGGCGCGGGCGGATGCGCGCCATTGGTGCCGGCGGCGGGCTTCACGGGCGCAGCGGTCGCGGCCGGAGGCGCAACCACGGGCTCGGCGGGGGGAGCCGGTTCTGTCGCGACCGCTTCGGGGAGCGCCGCAGGCTCGGCCGGCGGCTCAGCGACGGGAGGCTGCGGCGCGGGAATGGCGGCGATGGCATTGCGCACGCGCTCGGCCTCGTGCTCCAGCAGCGGCGTCGCGGTCACACCCGGCGGCACGGCCCACACATAGGCGTCGAGGCGGCCGGAGACCGGAGACACCGGACCCCATTGCTCGGACACGACCCCATCCGCGATCCAGGCCGGATCGCGGGGCGCGCGCACGGCACGTGCCGCCCATTCGCGGGCCTTGCCGACGTCGGCATGCTCGCGGGCTTCCAATTCCGCCATCAGCAGGCAGATGCGCTGCGTCGGCTCATCCACCAGCGGAGAGAGAATGGCGCGCGCCTCGGCGAATTGCTCCGCGTCGATGGCCCCATGGGCCAGCGCGATCAAGCTCTCGGGATGGCTCGGCGCGCGCGCGGCCAGCACGCGCACGCGCTTCAGGCGGTCGCGGGCGGCATCGCCGGGGCGCAGATGGGCATAGGCCTCGGCCAGTTCGGGATGGGGCGAGGCCTCATAGGCGGTGGCGATGATCTTCGCCGCCTTCTTCAACTCGCCGCCGGCGCCAAGCAGACGCCCGGCCACGGCAGCGGCGGGAACGAGGGTCGGGGCGAGACGAACCGCCTCCAGGGCGCGCTCCTTGGCGACCGGCGGATCGGCGGTTTCGAGCGCCATGGCCTCCGCCGCCAGCAAGACGGCGCGATGGCGTCGATGGGTGGCGCGATCGACGCCGCGCCCGGCCATGCGGCGCTCCAGGACTTCGCGGGCGCCGGCATAATCGCCGTCCGCGCAGCGCGCCTCCACCACGGCATCCACGGCCCAGTCGAGAGTGGGGGCTTCGCGCGCCGCTTCCTCGGCATATGCCCGCGCCGCCCCGGCCTCGCCGGCCCGGCGCGCCTCCATATGCAGGCCGCGCAAGGCGATCAGCCGGGTTTCCGGCGCCTCGAGCATGAGGCGGAAGGATTTCGCGGCCAGATTTCCGTCGCCGTCGAACTGCGCGGACTGCGCGGCTAGCAGATGGGTCAGGGGCTCATGGGGCAGGAAGCGGGCGGCTTCGTCCCGCGCCGCGCGGGCGCGCGCGCCGTCTCCGGCGCCGATGGCCAGAAGCCCGCGTGACAGCGCCTGCCAACCGTTCTCCTGCTTGCGGCGGCGCGAGAAAGCGGCGACGAGACGGGGGGATTTCAGGATCAGCGACACCAGCTTGCCGACCACGAGCAGCACGAAGGAGAAGGCCGCGAGCGCGGCGAGCGCCACGGGCACCGTGGTCTCCAGGCGCCAGCCTTGCCAGACCACCACCATCTCGCCGGGCCGGTCGGCAATCCAGGCCGCACCGAACGCGATGGCGGCGAGCAGGACGAGGAGCAGGACGAGACGGATCACGGCAGCTTCCCGGATATGGCGGCGAGCGCCTGCTGAAGAAGGGTGGCGGCGGCCTGAAGCGCATCGCGGCGGGCGGTGATGTCGGCGATAAGGGGCGCCACCTTGGCCTTGGTCTCGGGCGAAAGCGTGTCCAGCGCCCCGAGCGCTCCGGCCGTGTCGCCGGCCTCCAGGGCCGTCGCGGCGGTGTCGAGGGCCTTCTGGTCGCTGGCGCGCGGTGCGCTGTCGGCGGGCTGCACCTTCACGAGGCTTTCGGCGCTCGCGAGGATCTTGGTCATGAGCGAGCCGCCCTCGCCCGTTGGCGATGCGGCAGCCTGACCCTCGGCCGGAGCACGGGCCGCTGCGCGCAGGCGGGCGGCAGACTGTGCCGGAGTGGGATAGCCCTTGGCGGCGGCGGCGCCAAACGGCTCGAGGGAGGCCGCCTGCGGCCCCAGCAGGCCGCGCGCGGCGGCAAGTTCAGCGGCGAAGGGCCGGCCGACCGCCAGCGCCTCTCGAAGGGCGCCGACCGTGACGACCGCGCCGAGCGCGCGGTCGAAGGCGTCCGTTGCGGCGGCACGGTCCTGGACCGTCTTGGCGAGGGTGCCGACCTGCGCGGCAAGTCCGCTCGCCTGCTGGGCGAGGGTCGCGGATTGGGACGCCGAGGCCGTCAGCGCAGCGAGATTCTGCTTCACCGCCGCGATTTCGGCCTGGGTGGAGGAGAGGGCGCTGCTGATCTCACCCACCCGCTGGGCCACCGCCTCCATGTGCGCCATCTGGCTTTCCAGTTGCGCGATGGCCGGGGACGCATCGGTGCGGGGGCGCTGTTCCAGCGCGGCCAGGCGGGCGAGCACAGGCTGCATCTCACCGCGCGATCCCGGCTTCAGCACGCCGGTTTCCACCAGCGCAAACGCCACGGCGCCCGCTGCCAGCGCGCCGGCAACGGCGCCGATGGGCAGGGCGAGCCAGGGAGAGGGCCCCTCGCGGCGCGCCGGCACCGGCGCGGGGGGCGGGAGCACGGGCTCCGGGTCCGCGTCGATCTCCGTCTCAAGATGGGAATGCGCGTGCGCAGCGTCCTTCGCAAAATGATCGTGCGGATGCCCCTCATCGGACGCGAGCCGCGCGACCGCAGCCTCGATCGCCGCAGGCGAGGAGGACCCGGATTCTTCCCGGCCGGCGGGCTCCGTGGCGGCCGGGCGGGACATGGGCGTGCCGGATTCGGGCGTGCCGCCCGTGGCCTCGGAGGGGCCAGCCTCAGCTGCGGCGGCGGGCGCGTTCTCCTGCCGGTTGGGATCCTCGCTCGCCATGGCCTCCCTCGTGCTCCGCTGACCGTCCCTTCGGCTTAAACCGGCTGCCCCTTCGGAGCAACCTTCGGTCAAGACCTGCGCTCTTCGATCAGCGCCAGGAGCGCGTTTTCCTCGGGGACCGGCGCGACGGATGCGGCCACCTCCGCGCGCGCCAACACCGCCGCCACCGCCGGTGAGAGGCAGAAGTGTCGCAGCCGGGCGAACGGTTCCATAAGACCGGCCGCCGTCACGCAGGCGAGCAGTGCGCCGGCGGTGCGCGGCGAGAGGTGCAACACGCCGTCCAGCCTGTCTTGGGCGAGCGCCGCCCGGGTCTCGGCGGACAAAGCCTCGGCGGGCCGGGCGCGGTAGACCTCCCAGGTCACGATTTCGAGACCGGCGTCCGCGACCAAGGCGGCAAGGTCGACCGCGCGATCCTCGCCCGCCGGGTGCAGAATGCGGGCGGAGCGGGGAAGATCGGCGCTCAGCCGCGCCGCGAGTGCGCGGGCATCGCCTTCGCACGCCGTCACCCGCGCGAATCCGTGTGTGCGTGCGGCCTGCGCGGTGCGCGCGCCCACCGCGAACACGGGGAGATCGGGTACGTCCCCGTGAAAGCAGGCAACGCCATTGGCGCTGGTAAAGGCAATGGCGTCGAACGACCCGGCCGGGCGCGGGGCCTCTTTCGCCTCGATTCGCAACATGGGATCGCAGATCACGCTGTGGCCCGCCTCCCGCAGCCGCCGGGCCGTGCGGGCGGCGCCGGGTTCGGGCCGGGTGAGGAGCAGGCGCACTGCCCTAGAGGCCGAGCGCGCGCGCCGGCGCGGAACCGCGCAGCCGCGCCCCGCAATGGGCGCCGAGAACCGCCGCATCGGCGATGCCCGCTGTCTCGTCGATCTCCGCCGCGTCGCGTCCATCGGGCGAAAGAAGCTGACCGCGCAGGCGGACGGTGTCGCCGTCCACCGTCGCAAGCCCCGCAATGGGCGTGCGGCAGGAGCCGTCCAGCGCCGCGAGAAAAGTCCGCTCGGCGGCGAG
>JASBUY010000101.1 GCA_030147645.1 Aquabacter sp.
GAAGCTTAAGAAGGGGCATCCTCCACACGCGCGGCGCCGCATCGGCGGCGCCCGCGTTCATTCAGGCTGTCCCATGCCCGTGCAATCCCTTGAAAGCTTGAGCGGTCCCGTTGTCCTTGTGGGTGCGGGGAAAATGGGCGGTGCCATGCTGGACGGATGGCTGAAGCTCGGCCTGCCCGCCGCGCGCACCGTTGTCCTCGATCCGAACCTGCGGCCCGATGTCGCCGAAGCCCTCATCGCCAAGGGCGCCAAGGCCAATCCTGATTTCGCGGATATCGAAGCGCCGGCCGTCATCGTGCTGGCGGTCAAGCCGCAGGTCGCCCCCGTGGTGCTGGCCACGGTCCGCGCCTTGGTGACGCCCGGCACGCTGGTGGTCTCCATCATGGCGGGGCGGACGATCGATTTCATCGCCGAGGCCCTGCCCCATGGCACTCCCGTGGTGCGCACGATTCCCAACACCCCCGCCGCGATCGGCCAAGGTATCACCGTCGCCGTCCCCAACCGGCTGGTGGACGGGGAAGGACGCGCGCTGACCGATTCCCTGCTCTCGACGCTCGGTCCGGTGGAATGGATCGAGGATGAGGGGCTGATGGATGCGGCGACCGCTGTCTCCGGCTCCGGTCCGGCCTATGTCTTCCTGCTCGCTGAGGCGCTGGCGGCCGCCGGGGCTGCGGCCGGACTGCCTGCCGACCTCGCCGAGCGCCTCGCCCGCGCCACCGTGGCGGGCGCCGGCGCCCTCATGCTCGAGACCGGCACGCCGGCAGGCACCTTGCGCGAAAACGTCACCTCCCCCGCCGGCACAACGGCCGCGGCATTGGAAATCCTGATGGATGGCCAGGGCGGGTTCGGCCCGCTTCTGACGAAGGCCGTCGAAGCCGCGACCCGGCGCTCCAAGGAACTCGCCCACTGAGTGGACCGGAAGCCGACGCGGGCCGGGATAAGCCGGCCCGCCCTCTTGAAGGTGGGCGCCAGGAGGCCCACCTGCTTCGCGAAGCCCGCTTCAGTCCGCCTCGGCGGGCCCATCGAAGGTGAGGATCCGCCATGGCCTGCGAAACCCAGCGTGAAGCAAGCCTTCGGGCCTTCCTCGACCTCTTGGGTCAAATGCCGTTCGAGCGCATCGACCTGCCGCAGATTGCGGCTCATGCGGGGGTGGCGCTGAGCGAGATGCGCGCCTCCTATACAAGCCCGGATGACTTTATCGACGCCTTCCTGCGCGCCACTGACCGCCAAGTACTTGCGGAGGGCGGCCCCGATGACGGAATTGATCTGGCCGAGCCGGCCCATGAACGTCTGTTCGAAGTCCTGATGCGCCGCCTGGATGCACTGGAGCCGCATCGCGCGGCGGTCGCCTCATTGCTGCGCTCCGCTCGGCGTGACCCGCGCCTCGCCCTGAAGCTTCTATCTGCCTCCACCCGGTCCCAGCGTTGGATGCTGGCCGCTGCGGGAATCGATGCGACCGGTTTGCGCGGAGATGCCAAGGCGCGCGGCTTAGCCTTTCTGTTCGGGCGCCTACTGGAGATCTGGCTGAAGGATGAAGATCCGGGTCTTTCACGCACCATGGCGCGGCTCGACGAGGAATTGCGCCAGGGCGCCAAGCTGCTCGGCATGGCGGAAAATCTGATGACCATCGCGCGCTTCGGCCGCCCGCCGCGCGGCGCACGCCCTACGGGGGCAAGCGAAGGCGAAGCCGTAGCCGCAGATTAACCGCCTCTTCAGGAATGCGGCGCTCATGGGGCCGATCCATGCGGCACACGCTGGGCTTGCCGCAGCGACAGGCCAAAAGCGCAAGCCGTGGCGCGCGCCAAATCGGTTAGAACCCAAGTAGGCCGACTTAGACGGACCTGCTGCCCCGTGTCCTATCCTGTTCCGTTCCTTCGCACGCGCCGCGTTTTCGGGCGTATCAGAGGCATGTCATGATCCCGCCCGGCCCGATGCGCGGCATCGCCGCCATGCTGTGCGCCATGGTCTGCTTCATCACCAACGACATGCTGATCAAGCTGGCGCTGGTGGAATTGCCCATGGGCGAGATCATCAGCCTGCGCTCCGCGGCGGGCGCAGCGGTGCTGCTTGCGGTGGTTATCGCAACGGGTGACGGCCGCGCCTTGCGGCTTGCCGTGCATCGGCGCGTGACGTTGCGCTCCGGCCTTGATGGCATCACGACCTTTGCCTATGTGCTCGGCCTGAGCATGCTGCCCATCTCGACCACGACCACCATCTATATGGCGGCACCTCTGCTCACCACCGCGCTCGCGGTGCCGCTGCTTGGAGAGACGGTCAGCGGCCGGCGTTGGATCGCCATTCTGGTGGGCTTTTCCGGTGCGCTCATCGTCACACATCCGGCGCCCGGATCGTTCGACGTCTTCGCCCTTTTGCCGTTGTTCGCCGCCTTGTGCGGATCCTTGCGCGATATTTCCACGCGTGGAATTCCCATGATGGTGCCCGGGACTGTCGTGGCCTTCTCCACCGCCATTTGCCTGGCACTCGCCAGCACCGCCTTCGCTCTGTTCGAGACCTGGCGCATCCCCGATCTCGTGCCGGCGCTCTATATCTTGGGCTCGGGCATCACATTCGGGCTCGGCAACGTGCTTATGGTGTTCGCGTTCCGCAATGCGCCCGTGGCGGCTATCTCGCCCCTGCGCTACGTCCTCGTGCCCTGCTCGCTCTTCTACGGCTATGTGATCTTCAACCACCTCCCGGACCTATGGGGCGTGGCGGGCACCATTCTTGTAGTCGGGGCGGGGCTGTACTCCATCCGCCAGGAGGCCGTCCGCAGCCGGGATGAGGCGCAGGCGAGGGCCAGGGCCGCCGCCATCGCCCCCTCTGGGGCGCCTCTGTCGGCACCGGTCACCTGCTCTCCGCCCAAGTCGTGACCAAAACGGCGCCGCGCACCTGAAGGTGGCGCGGGACCAACGTCACTCGAAGGCGAGGGCGGCGACGGGGTCGAGCCCTGCGGCCTTGCGGGCCGGCAGATAGCCAAACAGCAATCCGGTCACGAAGGCGCAGCCGAAGGCCAGCAGAGGGGGTCCGGCGGTGAGGATCACCAAGGCGCCCAGATGCTTCACGAGCAAGGCAGTGCCGATGCCGAGCGCAACCCCAGCCAGTCCGCCCGCGCCGCAAATCACCAGCGCCTCGGTGTTGAACTGAAGCATGATATTGGCGCGCCGCGCGCCCGTCGCCATGCGAATGCCGATTTCCCGCGTCCGCTCGGTGACGCTGACCAGCATGATGTTCATCACCCCGATGCCGCCCACCAGCAGCGAGATGGCGGCTACGGAGCCGAGCAGGCGCGTCAGCGTATCGGCGGTGGCGGTGGCGGTCTCCAGTATGGAGGAGGTGTTGCGGATCTGAAAATCCTCGGCGCGATGGCGCTGGCGCAGCAGCACTTCGATGTCGTTCTGCGTCTGGTCGATCAACGCCGTGTCCTGCACCGCGACGGTCGCGGCAGAGAGGAAGCGTCGGCCGAACACGCGCATGAAGCCGGTGGTGATGGGCATCAGAACAATATCGTCCTGGTCCATGCCGAAGGCATTGGCGCCGCGCGGCTCCAGCACGCCGATGACTTCATAGGGCACGTTCTTGATGAGGATATAGCGGCCGACGGGGCTGCGACCATCCGGGAACATGACACGCGCGACAGTGCGGCCGAGCACCACCACGGGGGCGTAGCCGTCCACATCCTGCTCGGTGAACATGCTGCCGGCCGAAAGCGCCCAGTCGCGGGCG
>JASBUY010000126.1 GCA_030147645.1 Aquabacter sp.
CGCCCGCCCAGGAAGGCGGCGGCCGCGACGCCGCTCTCGAAGGCGAAGGTGCGGACCTTATCGGTGAGCGAGGACGGAGCGGAGGACATGGGACCGGGACATCCTTGGCAGCGGGGTGGGCGGTCGCCCCGGAAAACGAAGCGGCGCGGGCCTTAAATAGGCGATGCCCGCACTTTTGTCGCCCTTGCCCTCCCCTGCGCTTCCGGCCGGCGGCGCGGCTGTGCTAACGCGGGCCATGCCCGAGGCCTTGTTCGACACGCCCCTGCCCATCGACGCCGTCCTCCCCGCCTTGCGCGCCACGCTGGCGGAACGGACCGCCGCCGTCCTGGTCGCCCCGCCCGGCGCCGGCAAGACCACGCGCGTCCCCCTCGCCCTCATGGACCAGCCCTGGGTCGCCGGGCGCAAGATCCTCGTGCTCGAACCCCGCCGGCTCGCCGCCCGGGCGGCGGCGGCGCGCATGGCAGCGACGCTCGGCGAGGCGGTGGGGGGTAAGATCGGGTATCGCGTGCGTATGAAGGCGGAAATTTCGTCGCGTACGCGCGTGGAAGTCGTCACGGAAGGCGTTTTTACCAGGATGATACTCGACCATCCGGACCTTCCGGACGTGGCGGCGGTCCTGTTCGACGAGTTCCACGAACGCTCCCTCGACGCCGATCTCGGCCTCGCCCTGGCGCTCGATGCCCAGGCCGGGCTGCGGGACGACCTGCGCATCCTGCCCATGTCCGCAACCCTTGACGGGGCAAGGGTTTCCGCCCTTTTGGGCGGGGCCGGCTCCCGCGCGCCGGTGATCGAGAGCGAAGGCCGCGCCTTCCCCGTGGAGACCCGCTATCTCGGACGCGACCCGCGCGCGCCCCTGGACCGCCAGATGGCGGACGCGGTGCGGAGCGCCTTGGCGGCGGAACGCGGCTCCGTGCTCGCCTTCCTGCCCGGCGCGGCCGAGATCAGGCGGACGGAAACCCTTCTGCGGGAAGGACTTAAGGATCCCGACCTCGACATCGTGCCGCTATTCGGCGCGCTCGACGCGGCCGAGCAGGACCGCGCCGTCTCCCCCGCCCCGCCCGGCCGGCGCAAGGTGGTGCTCGCCACCTCCATCGCGGAAACCAGCCTCACCATCGAGGGCGTCCGGGTGGTGGTGGATAGCGGGCTTGCCCGTGTCCCGCGCTTCGAGCCCGATGTCGGCCTGACGCGGCTTGAAACCGTGCGCGTCTCGCGCGCCGCCGCCGACCAGAGGCGCGGACGCGCGGGACGGACCGAGCCGGGCATCTGCTATCGGCTGTGGAGCGAAGGCGAGACGGCGAGCCTGCAACCCTTTGCCACGCCTGAGATTCTCGCCGCCGACCTATCCGGCCTCGTGCTCGATCTCGCCGCCTGGGGCGTGCGGGACGCGCGTACCCTGCCCTTCCTCGATCCCCCGCCTTTGCCGGCGCTCGCCGAGGCCAAGGCCTTGCTTCAGCAACTCGGCGCGCTCGATTCCGATGGCGCGATCACCCCCATGGGAAAGCGCATGGAGCGCCTGCCGCTGCCCCCGCGCCTCGCCCACATGGTGGTTGCCGGCGCCTCGGCCGGCGCCGGCCTGACGGCCGCCGACATCGCGGCGGAGCTGGTGGAACGGGGCCTCGGCGGCGACGGGGTGGACCTGCTCCATCGCCTCGACGGCTTTCGCCGCGACCGTTCCCGCCGGGCGGAGGATGCCCGCCGGCTCGCATCCCGCTGGGCCGATCTCGCCGGAGCCTCGGCCCGCGGAGGCCAAGGGCCTGCGCCCGCTTCCCTTTTGGCCCTGGCCTATCCCGACCGCATCGCCAAGGCGCGGGGCGACGGCACGCGCTTTCTGCTGGCGAACGGGCGCGGCGCGGTGATCGACCCCGCCACGGCGCTGGCCCGCTCGCCCTATCTGGCGGTGGCCGAAGTGTCGGGCCGCGCGGAGGGCGCGCGCATCACGCTCGCCGCGGCGATGGACGAGAGCGACATCGACGCCCTGTTCGCCGACCAGATCGTCTCGGGGATAGAAGTCGGTTTCGATGCAAGCGCAGCAGCCGTACGGGCCCGCGAGGTGCGGCGGCTCGGCGCGCTCGTGCTCGCCGACCGCCCGCGCGCGGTCCCGATGGGCGCTGAGACCGCCAAGGCGCTGGCGCGGGGCCTTGCGGGCCTTGGCCTTGCGCGCCTGCCCTGGAATGCCGCCCTCGCCCAATGGCGCGACCGGGTCCGCTTCCTGCGCGCCGCCGAGGGCGAGCCCTGGCCTGACCTGTCCGACGACGCCCTCGAAGCGGCGATCGAAGACTGGCTCGCACCCTTTCTCTCGGGCAAGACGGCGCTGTCGGAGATCGGGACCGACGATCTCTCCAACGCGCTGCGCGCGCTTCTCCCGTATGAATTGACCGCCCGCCTGGAGCAGGAGGCGCCCACCCATTTCGACGCCCCCTCCGGTTCGCGCCTGCCCATCTCCTATGAAGAGGACGGGCCCGTGCTGGCCATCCGGGTGCAGGAAGTGTTCGGGCTCAAGACTCACCCCGCCATTGCCGGCGGTCGCGTGCCCCTGACCTTGTCCTTGCTCTCGCCGGCGCACCGACCGATCCAGGTGACGCGCGATCTGCCTCAATTCTGGCGCGGCTCATGGCGAGAGGTACGCACCGAGATGCGCGGGCGCTATCCCAAGCATCCCTGGCCGGAAGACCCCGCCACCGCGCCGGCCACCAGCCGCGCGAAGCCGCGCGGTACCTGAAAAGACGAGGGAGACAGCGCGATGAGCCATCAGATCGAGACCTTGACCGGCGTCGTGCTGGCCGGCGGCCAGGCCCGGCGCATGGGCCATGCGAACAAGGCGCTGATGCAGGTGGGCGAGCAGGCGGTGATCGACCGCATCCTCGCCCGGCTCACCGACACCTGCGCCCTTGTGATGGTCATCGCCAATGAGTCCGCGCCCTATACGGATCGCGGCGTGCCCGTCTTTCCCGATCTGATGCCGGGCCATGGCGCGCTCGGGGGGCTGCACAGCGCGCTCGTCCATGCTCCGACCCCCTATGTGTTTGTCTGCGGCTGCGACATGCCCTTCATCTCAGCGCCCCTCGCCCGCGCACTGACGCACCGCATCGGCGGGCAGGACGCGGCAGTGCCTCGCGATGGCTATGGGCTGCAGCCGCTGCACGCGGTCTATGCCCGCCGCATTGCCGACCTCATTCCCCCCTTCCTGGTGCGCGGGGAGCTAAAGATGGAACGCTTCATCCAAGCGCTGGACGCCCTCATCCTGCCGCCGGAGGAAACCGCCACCTATGCGGCGGAGGCGGAGATCTTCTTCAATGTGAATACGCCGGATGATCTGGAACAAGCCCGCGCCAAGGCGGCCGAGCTATAAGGCGCAACACATGGCGCGAAACGAAACGCTCGAAGAGAGACGATGACCGAGGCGACCGCGACCACCCTGTATGAGCAGATCGGCGGCGAACGGGCGATCCGGCGTCTCACGCGCCGTTTCTATGACCTGATGGACACGCTGCCCGAGGCTGCCGCCTGCCGCGCCATCCACCCGGAAAGCCTCGCGGGGAGCGAGGAAAAGCTCTTTGAATATTTGAGCTATTGGCTCGGCGGCCCGCCTTTGTTCGTGGAGAAGCATGGCCCGCCCATGCTGCGACGCCGGCATTTTCCCGCCGCCATCGGCCCGAGCGAGCGGGACGGCTGGCTCATCTGCTTCCGCCAGGCCTTTGCGGAAACCGTGACTGACCCGGACCTCACGGCGCAGATCCTGCCCAAGGTCGAGGCTCTCGCCATGCACATGCAGAACCGTCCCTGAGCCCCCTGCGGTTGACGCTTGAGCAGGGCGGTGTGAAGCTGCTGGTTCTGCGGGGAAAATGGGGTGGGCCGTGTCGGGGGATAATGCGGCGCCGCGTACGCTCGGCGTGTGGGCTTGTACCTGCCTTGTGATCGGCAATGTGGTCGGATCGGGGTTCTTCCTGGCGCCGGCGGCGCTGGCGCCCTACGGCACGGTGGCCCTGATCGGCTGGGTGGTGATGTCGGTCGGCGCCATGTGCCTCGGCCTCGTCTTTGCCCGGCTCGGGCGGCTCGCACCGGCGGCGGGCGGGCCTTATGCCTATACCCGCATGGGCTTCGGCGATTTCGCCGGCTTCCTCATCGCCTGGGGTTACTGGATTTCCATGTGGGCCTCCCAGCCCGCCATCGCGCTCGCCTTTGTGGGCTATCTGCGCGTGTTCTTTCCCGCCCTCGCGGACATGCCGCTCACCAATCTCGCGCTTGCGCTCGGCTCCATGTGGGCGGTGGCGCTGATCAATGTCCGGGGGGTGAAGGAGGCGGGCCAGTTCCAGATGCTCATGGTGACGGTGAAGCTGATCCCCTTCCTGGGCATCGCCTTTGTCGGCCTGTTCTGGGTGGACTGGGGGAATTTCACGCCCATCAACCCCACCTCGCAGCCTTTCTTCACGGCACTTTCGGCCACCGCGCCGCTCACCATGTTCGCCTTTCTCGGCATCGAATCCGCGACCGTGCCGGCGGGCGACGTCAAGAATCCGCAACGCACCATCTTCATCTCCACCATCGCCGGAACCGCGACGGCGGCGCTCATCTTCACCCTCGGAACCCTGGTGGTCATGGGCGTGATGGGACGCCCAGCCTTGGCGCAATCTTCCGCGCCCTTCTCCGATGCGGCGACCATCATGTGGGGGCCCACCGCCGGCTATGTGATCGCGGCGGCCGCCATGCTTTCTTCGCTCGGCGCGCTCAATGGCTGGACGCTGCTCATGTCGCAAGTGCCCATGGCGGCGGCGCGCAACGGCGTGCTGCCCCAGGTGTTCGCCGACCTCAACGCCAGCGGCGTGCCTGCCAAGGGCATCGCCATTTCGGTGAGCCTCTCCTCGGTGCTGCTGATCGCGCAATCCAGCGGCTCGTCGGCGCTCATCGCCGTCTATGATTTCGTGGTGGAACTCTCGACGGTCGCGGAAATGGTGCCCTATGTTTTCTGCTGCCTGGTGGAGGGCGCGCTGTATCTCGCGCTCGGGCGCTCGCTCGGCTATTTCTCGCCGCGCACCTATCTGCCCATCGCCTTTGTCGCCTTCCTGTTCGCCATGTGGACCATTTACGGTTCCGGCCCGACCGCGGGCATGTGGGGCCTGCTGCTGCTGCTCTCGGGTTTGCCGATTTATGTCGTGCAGCACCATCGACGGGTGAAATCTGACGCGAATCAAGGCGCGGGGGCGATCGACGCCTGACACTCCCCCCGCCATGCCCCCTCAAGGAGACTGGAAATGGCGCGGACCCGGGAAGAAGACCTCGGCATGCGGGCCTTGATGGTCCATTCGCTTGACCGGCCGGACACTGCCGGCGACCGCGCGGCACGCGCGCTTGCAGGAGAGCTGGAATCCCAGGGGGTGCGGGTCATCGCGGCCTCGAGCTGCGAGGATGCCGCCCTGCTCTTTTCGAGCGACGCGGCTCTCCAGGCCGTGTTGCTGGATTGGGATGCGGAGGATGACGAAGGCCATCACGCCGCGCTCGGCGTGATCCAGGCCATCCGCGCGCGCAACACGCACGTTCCCATATTCCTTTGCGCAGACCGCTCCCTCGCCTCCAGCATCCCTCTGGAAGCCATGGGCCATGTGGACGACTTCATGTGGCTCCTGGAGGACACGCCGCGCTTCATGGCGGGGCGCGTGGTGGCGGCGATCCGGCGCTATCGCCAGCAGGTGCTCCCGCCCATGTTCGCCGCGCTGGCGCAATTCGCGCAGGTGCATGAATACTCCTGGCACACGCCCGGCCATACCGGTGGCACCGCCTTCCTGAAGACCGGAGCGGGCCGCGCCTTCTTCGAGTTTTTCGGCGAAAACCTGTTTCGCGCCGACCTCTCCATCTCGGTC
>JASBUY010000063.1 GCA_030147645.1 Aquabacter sp.
GCTTTTGGCGAAATGCACGAAGCCGACGAGATCGGCGCCAGCCTCCAGCGTGGCGTCGAGGGCGGCGGCGCTGTTGACGCCGCAGATCTTCACCTCGATGCCCGGCCTGGACCCACCCGCAACCAACGCACCCATGTCACCACCGTCGGGCGCGGCGCGCCGCACCTTGTCTCGTTTCAGATCCGCCTCAGGTCTCGATGCGGGTGAACTGGCCCGCCTTGCGGAATCGCCAAAGATAGCTCGGCAGCACGCTCGCCATGGCGGCGGGCAGGATGCCGAGATCCTGGATGGTGCGATGTTCCGCAATGGCGGCATCCGAGACCACATTGTCGAAATGCAGCATCGCCACCTGGTCGCGCGTCAGCAGGGCGCCGGGGAGCTTTTCCAGCACGCGCGCCTGCAGGTCCGCGAGGCCGAAGGGCAGGTCCACGAGCACACGGCGCGCGCCGATTTCGTGAAGCATCAGCTCCATCAATTCGCGGAAGGTCCGCACTTCCGGGCCGCCCAGTTCATAGACGGCGCCCGCCTTCGCCTTGCCGTCGACGCTGCGCTCCACCGCCGCCGCGACGTCCGCGACGAACACCGGCTGAAAGCGGGTGTGCCCGCCGCCGATCAAAGGCAGCGCAGGCGACATGCGCGCCATGCCCGCGAAACGGTTGAAGAATTCGTCTTCCGGACCGAACACGATGGAGGGGCGCAGCACCACGCAGCCGGGAACCGCAGCCCGGGCGGCCGCTTCGCCCTCTCCCTTCGACCTCGCATAGCCGATCTCGGACGAGGCGTCCGCACCGATGGCGGAGACATGAACCAGGCTTGCGCCATTGGCCGCGGCGGCCCCCGCGATCACCTTCGCGCCGAACGCATGGACCGCGTCGAAAGACTGGCGTCCGCTCGGCGCGAGGATGCCGACGAGATTGACGATGCTCGACGCGCCTTCGGCGGCAGCCATTACCGAATCGGGAAAGCGGACATTGGCTTGCGTGAGCTGGATCTGGCCCACATAGCCGAGCGGCAGGAGGAAGCCGGCAAGATCGGGCCTGCGCACGGCGACACGCACCCGGTAGCCGCGCTTGGCCAAGGCGCGCACAACATAGCGCCCCAGAAAGCCCGACCCTCCGAAGACGGTCACGAGACTGTCGGTCACGGGCCGGTCGGCCACCGCCACTTCGCTCATGCCTATTCCCTTGTATTCAGGCTCATCGGGGCGCCCATGCGCGCCCGTGTCATATATAAGGAGAGCCATACGTGAGGCCAGGGGCGCGCGTCCAGAGCCCACGGCGTCGCAAGGCAGGGCTGCGCGATAGAATGCGGGTTTCCGCGGCCCGCCAGTTGACGTGGAGCCGGCGCAACCTTATAAGCCCCGCTACTTCGCTGGCGACGTGCTCGCCGGCACTGGCTTTCATTATACAGCTGCGCGGCCCCACTCGAAGGCATCCGCCTGAGAAGACTGCGCGCGACAAGGGATAGAGGACGGCCGATGGCCAATACGCCCTCCGCTAAAAAGGCCGCGCGCAAGATCGCGCGTCGCACGGAGATCAATCGTTCGCGCCGCTCCCGTGTGCGCACCTACCTGCGCAAGTTCGACGACGCTCTGGCGTCCGGCGACGCCACGGCGGCAGCTGCCGCGTTCAAGGCCGCAGAGCCTGAACTGATGCGCGCCGTGACCAAGGGCGTGATCCACAAGAACACCGCGTCCCGTAAGGTCTCGCGCCTCGCCGCTCAGCTGCGCA
>JASBUY010000139.1 GCA_030147645.1 Aquabacter sp.
CGGCCGTGGATGCGGCGGGGCACGGCTTCACGACTTTTGTGATCGAGGAGGCCTGCCGCGCCATCGACATGAACGGCTCGCTCGAAAAAGCCCGTGCGGACATGGTGCGCGCGGGAGTGCGGTTTGCGGCGAGGGGGGCAATGGGGGCCTGAGACGCGGACCGCCCGGCGCTGCCCCCTCCCCAGCCCTCCCCCGCAAGCGGGAGAGGGGGTCTGCCGCGCGAGACCGTGACTGCCGTGCGTTTCTTCGCGCCATAAAGCCCTCTCCCGCATGCGGGGGCGGGTTGGGAGGGGGAAGACCGGGTGTTCCGCTCCCGATCAACGAATGACCTGGATCACCCGCCGCGTGTCCGGCTCCACCAGGACCGTCCCGTAATTGGGCATCACCACATAGCGGTAGGAGGAGGCGTTGAAGCCGCCATAATCCTGCGTGGTGGCGAAGGTGTTGAGTTCGACGGTGGTCGGAACCACCGAGCCGACGGTCGGCGTGTATCCCGAGGGCAGCGTCACGCTGCTGCCGGGCTGCGTCACCACATAGCGCTGCACCAGCACTTCCTGCTCCGGATTGACCAGCACATAGCCCGAGGGCGGCGCGACGATCACCGCCGAGGTCTGCGCCCCGGCAAGGCTGGCGCTGAACGTGGTGAGGGCCAGGGCGCCGAAGAGGGCGCCGGTTTTGACAAAAGTCATGTCTTCATCTCCGTCCCCGTCCCATCCGCGAAAGAAACGCCTCTCCGCCCTGCGGCGTTCCTCTGCGACGCTTCCCCTTGCGGGCGGCGGTATTTTCGACATGCTCGCGAAACGGCGCGCGATCGCGCGGTCAGGGGATGGAATGCAGAGGGTGGAACTGGCCGAGGGCTTGATCTGGTGGCCCGGCTATCTTGATCGCGCGGCGCAAGAGGAATTGGCGGCCGACATTGGGACCGCGCTCGGCCGGGCGCCGCTGTTCACGCCGCGCATGCCGCGCACGAACGCGCCCTTCTCGGTCCGCATGAGCAATGTCGGCCCGCTCGGTTGGGTTTCGGACATGGACGGCTACCGCTACCAGGCTTTTCATCCCGAGACCCGCGCCCCCTGGCCGGATTTTCCCGCCCGCCTCCTCGCGCTCTGGACCGATCTGTCCGGCCACCCCGCGCCGCCCCAGGCCGGCCTTGTGAACTGGTACGCGCCATCCGCGCGCATGGGATTGCACCAGGATCGGGACGAGCAGGATTTCACCGCCCCGGTCCTCTCCGTGTCGCTCGGGGACACCGCCGTCTTCCGCTATGGCGGCACGGAGCGGCGTGCGCCGACACGCTCCATCCGCCTTGCGTCGGGAGACATCCTGCTTCTGTCGGGCGACAGCCGCCTCGCCTTCCACGGTGTCGACCGCATTCTCCCCGGCACCTCGACCCTTCTCGATGAACCGGGCCGCTTCAATCTCACTTTACGCAGGGTGACGCCTGCGTGAGGAAAGACGTTGCGTCACGCTTCCGCCCCAATGCCTCGCAATTGCGAACCCACACCTTCCGGGAGATGTTCATGCGCCTTGCGCTCGTCCTCGCCGCCCTCCTGCTCTCCTGCGGCCTCGCCCGCGCGGCGGACGGTGCGGTTTTTCCGCGTGGCGCCTCCGTCGGTCTCGTCCCGCCGGAGGGGATGACCGAGAGCACGTCCTTTTCCGGCTTTGAGGACACGGCGCGCGGCGCGGCGATCCTCATCGTCGAAATGCCGCCCCAGGCGTATGAGCAGGTGACGGCGGGCTTCACCGACGCGGCCCTGGGCAGCAAGGGCATCCTGGTGGAGGAGCGCACCTCCCTGCCGCTCGGCGACATCAAGAACATGCTGGTGGTGGGCCGTCAGCATGCCGGCCCCGTGGTGGCCCGCAAATGGATCCTCGTGGCGGGCGCGCCCACCGCCACCGCCCTGGTCACCGTGCAGGAGCCTTCGGACGGGCGCGCGCCCTTGTCCGACGAGACGGTGCGCAAGACGCTGGAAACCTTGACCTTCCGCCAGCCGCCCTCACCCGATGAGCAGGCGGGAAATCTGCCCTTTAAGATCGAGAACCGCGCCGGATTCCGCCTCGTGAAGGTGGTCGGCAACACCGCCGCCATCCTCACCGATGGCCCCAAGGACATGATCGACGGCGCCGAGCAGCCGGTCTTCGTGGTGGGGGTCGGCCCCGGTGCGCCGCGCGAGGACGAGCGCCAGCAATTCGCGCTGCGCGCCTTTTCGTCCGTTCCCGGTGTCAAGGAATTGCGCATCGAGCGGGCCGAGCCGCTGCGCATCGCCGGCCAGCCGGGGTTTGAGATCCTTGCCAACGGCAAGGATGTCGCCACGGGGGGCGACGTGAAGGTGGTGCAATGGGTCCGGTTCGGCCAGACCGCCTATTTGCGCATGCTGGGCGTGGTGCGGGCCGATGCCTTCCCCGACATCTATCCGCGCTTCCGCGCCATCCGGGACGGCGTCGGCGGGCACTGACGCCCCGCCGCCCGCCGCCTTGGTTCCGCCGAACTGGCGGGCGAGGACTTGCCGGACAAGGGTGTGCGTCCATGGCTTCACGATTCGCGGTCCGTCTTTTTTGCGCGGCGCTCGCCCTTTTCTCGATGGGCGGGATGGCCCGCGCGCATCCCCATGTCTGGGTCACCATGAAGACGCAGATCCTCTATGGTCCGGACGGCATGGTGACCGGACTCAAGCAGGACTGGACCTTCGACGAAGCCTTCACCGCCTTCGCCCTCCAGGGGCTGGAGCGCAACAAGGACGGCACCTATCCCGACAGCGTGCTGAAGCCGCTCGCGGAGGTGAATGTCACGTCGCTGAAGGAATATGAGTATTTCGTGCGCGCCAAGACAGCCAAGGCGCAGGTCCGCTTCAAGGACCCGACCGATTATTCCCTGACCTTCGCCAATGACGCGCTCACCCTGCATTTCATCCTGCCCCTGGAAAAGCCCGTTCCCGCCAAGGGTCTGATGACCTTCGAGATCTATGATCCGACCATGTTCGTCTCATTCTCCTTCGCGGAAAAAGAGCCGGTAACCCTCGCCGCCATGCCAGAGGGCTGTGCATTCCAGGTCATCGCCGCCCAGGGGCCGCAGGCCGGCCAGCTGACCGAGGACTTCTTCTCGCGCCTCACGTCCAGTTCCTCTTACGGCGCGCAATTCGCCGATCGCATCCAGGTGAAGTGTCCTTGATGGGAAAGGCGGTGCGGCCCGGCCTTTGGCTGGCGGGCGGGCTCGGCCTGCTGCTGGCGCTGGTGGCGGTGGACGCTGCCGTGGCGCAAGCCGTCGCGCAGGCCGGGGCGAAGACCACGCCCTTCGGCCTCGGCGCCCCCGCCGCCGCGCCGAGCGGGATCACCGGTTATATCCTCGCCAAGCAGAGCGACTTCTACCGCGCGCTCATCCAGGCGGTGCGCGCCGCCAAGGCGGACGGCGCCGCGCTGCCGCTGCTGGCGGGCCTGTCCTTCGCCTATGGGGTTTTCCACGCCGCCGGCCCCGGGCACGGCAAGGCGGTGATTTCCTCCTATTTGCTGGCCGATGGCGGAACGCTGAGGCGCGGCATCACGCTCGCCTTCGCCTCGGCGGTGGTGCAGGCGCTCGCCGCCATCCTGTTCGTGGGTGCCCTCGCGGTGGTGCTGGGGGCGACCGCCCGCACCATGGCGGACGCCATGAACATGGTGGAGATCGCGGCCTATGGCGCCATCGCCCTGTTCGGCGCCTGGCTCGCCTTGCAGAAGGGGCGGGCCTTTGTCGCGGTGCTGTTGGGCCGCCCGCTGCCGGGCGCCCATGTGCATGACGCCAATTGCGGCTGCACCGACAAGCATGCCCCCGATCCGCATCTGCTGGACGGGCCGGGCGGCTGGCGGCGGGCCGCCATTGCCGTGGTCTCGGCCGGCGCGCGGCCCTGCTCGGGGGCCATCCTCATTCTCACCTTCGCGCTGTCCCAGGGCGTGTTCTGGAGCGGGATCGCCGCCACCTTCGCCATGGCGGC
>JASBUY010000145.1 GCA_030147645.1 Aquabacter sp.
CCCCGGCGCCGGCTCCCGTCGTCACCCCCGCCAAGCCTGCCGCGCAGGCTGCTGCGGCCGCCACCAAGGTCGCGGCCGCCGAGGAAGTGGAGGACGCGCCCCGCGCCGCCGGCTCCAGCCCGCAATTCCGGGCGCCCGTGCGCGGCCGCGTGATCTCCGGCTTCGGTCCCAAGCCGGGCGGCACCCGCAATGACGGCGTCAACTTCGCCGTGCCCGAAGGCACTGCGGTGCGCTCCGCCGAGGACGGCACCGTGGCCTATGCGGGCAATGAGCTGAAGGGCTACGGCAACCTCGTTCTCGTCAAGCACGCCGACGGCTACGTGACCGCCTATGCCCATGCCAGCGAGCTTCTGGTGAAGCGTGGCGATACGGTGCGGCGCGGGCAGATCATCGCCAAGGCGGGCCAGAGCGGTGGGGTCACCTCGCCCCAGCTCCACTTCGAGATCCGCAAGGGCTCCCAGCCGGTGGATCCGAGCCAGTACGTCGCCGGGCTCTGAGCCGCGGCCCCTTTCGGGGACGAGAGACAAAGGTTCTCGGTTGAAAATAAAAAGGCGGGCAACATCGTTGCCCGCCTTTTCATTTCTGCCAACCGCCCTCTGGGGGGCGGTGCCTTCGGTTCAGATCTTGTATTCGTAGAGCAGCCGGGCGCGGATCGTGCCATCCAGCGCGCGGATGTCGGAGAGCACGGCCTGGGTGTCCGCCGCCGAGGCGTCGGCATCCAGCACCACATAGCCCACATCCGCATAGGTCTCGTAATATTGCGCGGCGATGTTGACCGCGTGGCGCGCCAGTACCTCGTTGAGGCGCCCCAGCATGCCGGGGACATTGCGCTGGACCTGGATGAAGCGGGTGCCGAGCGGGCGGGCCGGCAGCTGGACCTGCGGGAAGTTCACCGCGCCCATGGTGGAGCCGTTGTCGCTGTAATCCACCAGCTTGCGCGCGACTTCGGCACCGATGCGCTCCTGCGCCTCCTCGGTGGAGCCGCCGATATGCGGGGTGAGAATGACGTTGTCGAGCCCCTGGAGCGGTGTCACGAAACGCTCCGCATTGGAGCCGGGCTCCACGGGGAACACGTCCACCGCCGCGCCGCGCAGCTTGCCCGACTTCAGCACGTCAGCCAGAGCGTCGAGATCGACCACCGTGCCGCGGGCATTGTTGATGAAATAGGCGCCGTCCTTCATCGCCTCGAACTCGGCGCGTCCCATCATGTTCTGGGTCGAGGGCGTCTCGGGGACATGCAGCGTGACCACGTCGCTCTGGGCGAGCAAATCGTGCAGCGAGCCGGTGGCCTCGGTATTGCCGTGCCGCAGCTTGTCGGTGTGATCATAATAGAGCACCCGCATGCCCATGGCCTCGGCCAGATAAGAGAGCTGCGAACCAATATTGCCGTAGCCGACGATGCCGAGCGTCTTGCCGCGCACTTCGTGGCTGTTGGCGGCGGATTTGTCCCACTTGCCCTCATGGGCGGCGTTGGAGCGCGTGATGACCCGGCGCAGCAGCATCACGATCTCGCCGATCACCAGTTCGGCGACGCTGCGGGTGTTGGAGAAGGGCGCGTTGAACACCGGGATTCCGTGAGCGCGGCAGGGGTCCAGTTCCACCTGGTTTGTGCCCACGCTGAAGCAGCCGATGGCGATGAGCCGGTCGGCGGCTTCCAGAACTTCCTGGGTGATATGGGTGCGCGAGCGAATGCCGAGAATATGGACGCCGCGCACGGCTTCCTTCAGCGCCTCTCCGTCGAGGGCCTTAGGCAGGCGCGTGAGATTGGTGTAGCCCGCCGCTGTCATCAACTCTACGGCGCTGTCATTGACGCCTTCGAGGAGCAGCACCCGGATCTTGTCCTTGGCGAGCGAAAGCTGCGGCATGGGGGTCTGGCTGTGAAGCACGATACCGACGTCCTTGGGCGGTGTGGGCGAAGGGCGCAAGCGCCGCCCCGCCGATGCGGATCCTGCCTGCGGACCGGACGCTCCGCGCGGCGGGCGAGAAAGTAGCGTTTTTCCCGCCCGCGTCCAGGCATGCCCGCGCGCAGGAGGCGTGCGGGCACGGCGGAGCTTGTTGCCCTTGCGTCAGTGTCGCCCCCGAATGGCTCTTCGCCCCTTCAGCCTCGCGCAGCCAGGATGCCGCGAGCACGGATGCGCACCGGCTCGTCCACCATGGCGCCGTCCACCGCCGCCGCGCCCTCGCCGCTGGCCAGCACCCGCTCGGCCCAGGCGATATCCTCCGCATTCGGACGGAAGCCGTCGCGGATGGGCGCGATCTGGCGGGGGTGAATGGCGAGCTTGCCGGTAAAGCCCAGATCGCGCGCATAGCGCGCGTCCTCGGTGGCCTCTGAAGGGTCGTCGATGCGGGTCGTCACGCCGTCGATGGGCGCGGCGATTCCGGCGAGGCGGGAGGCAAGCACCAGTTCAGAACGTGCGGCAAGCAGAGCCTCGCGGATATGGGCGCAGCCGAGATCGGCGCAGAAATCCACCGAGCCGAAGGCGAGGCGCCGCACCGCCGGATGGGCGGCGAGGGCGCGGGCATGAGCAAGACCAAGCGCGCTCTCGACGAGCGCGATGACGGGTATCTCAGGACCAAGCAGGGCTGCGACCGCGTCCAAGGTCTCCGGCCGTTCGGCCTTCGGCAGGAGCAAAGCGGAGGGGCGCAGCCGCGCCGCTGCCGCAAGGTCGTCCGCATGCCAAGGCGTGCCGGCCGCGTTCGCGCGCACCAGAACCGGCAGGTGCGTGAAATCGGTGCGCAGAGCGGCGCGGGCCGCCCCTTTCGCGTCGGGCGCGACCGCATCTTCCAGATCGAGGATGACCGCGTCGGGCGCGGCGGCGGCGGCCTTTTCGAACCGCTCGGGCCGGTTGGCCGGCACGAAGAGGGGGACAATGAAATCGAGCGCGCTCACCAGCCTGCCTCCGCCGTCATGGCGAACGGCCCGCCGGGCCGCTGCGTCCACAGCTTCACGCCCGCGCCATCCGGGCTGCCATGGAGCAGCACGGGGGCAGTGTCGAACAGGGGCGAGAGGCCCCGGAAGGAAAAGCGGACCGGGTCCGCGCCTTTCATCTGCGCGGCATGCCGCAGCAGCAATGTCGCCTGGAGAGGGCCATGGACGATCAGCCCCGGATAGCCCTCCACCTTGGTCACATAGGGGTGGTCGTAATGAATGCGATGGCCGTTAAAGGTGAGGGCGGAATAGCGGAACAGGAGCGGGGCGGAGGCATCCACCTCCCGCACGCTCTCGCCCGCCGGCGCGGGCTCCGGCTCGCCCTTGGGAGCGGCTGCGTCGAGGCCGCGATAGACGATGTCCTGTCGCTCGGTAAGAACCGCCCGGCCCTCGGCAGAGACCTGATGCTGGACTGTGACGAAGCACAGGGTGCCGGTGCGCCCCTCCTTCACCTCCACACGCTCGATGCGCGAGCGGCGGGTCACGGTGTCGCCGACACCGATCTCGTCGGAAAAGTCGATCTGCCCGCCCGCCCACATGCGGCGCGGAAGCGGCACGGGCGGCAGGAAGCCGCCGCGCGCCGGATGTCCGTCCGGCCCGAGGCCGCCAGTCAGCGCCACCGGCTGGGCGAGGCACCAATGGATCATGCGCGGCGCGGCCGAGCCCGGGACAGGCTCCCCCGGTGCTTCGTCGAAGGTGGCGCGGAATTGGCGCACCTTTTCGGCGGTCAGCACTTCGCTCGCGCTGTCCTCCCGGCCGATCCAATCGCGCAGATGGCCGATATCGAGCGTCCCGCTCTCGCCCATGGCTCCCTCCCGGTCAGAACGAGCGCGGCAGGCCGAGCACATGCTCGGCCACATAGCTCAGGATGAGATTGGTGGAGATGGGGGCCACCTGATAGAGGCGGGTCTCGCGGAACTTGCGTTCCACGTCATATTCGCAGGCGAAGCCGAAGCCGCCATGGAATTGCAGACAGGCATTGGCCGCTTCCCACGAGGCCTTGGCGGCGAGATATTTGGACATGTTGGCCTGCGTCCCGCAGGGCAGTCCCGCATCGAACAGGCGGCAGGCCTCGAACCGCATCAGATTGGCAGCCTCGATCTCGATGAAGGCTTCTGCGATCGGGAATTGCACGCCCTGATTCTGGCCGATGGGGCGCCCGAACACGGTGCGCTCCTTGGCATAGGCGGTCACCTTGTCGATGAACCAATAGCCATCGCCGATGCATTCCGCCGCGATCAGCACCCGCTCCGCATTGAGGCCGGTGAGGATATATTTGAACCCCTGCCCCTCCTCGCCGATGAGGTTCTCGGCGGGAATTTCCAGATTGTCGAAGAACAGTTCGTTGGTCTCGTGGTTCACCATGTTCAGGATCGGCCGCACGGTCATCCCGCTCTTCATGGCCTCCTTGATGTCAACGATGAAGATGGAGAGGCCTTCCGACTTCTTCTTTACCTGGTCCAGCGGGGTGGTACGGGCCAGAAGGATCATCAGGTCCGAATGCTGGACGCGGGAAATCCACACCTTCTGCCCGTTGATGACGTAGCGGTCGCCTTTCCTGACCGCCGTCGTCTTGATCTTGGTGGTGTCGGTGCCGGTGGTGGGCTCGGTGACGCCCATGGATTGAAGGCGCAGTTCACCGGCCGCGATCTTGGGCAGATAGAAGCGGCGCTGCTCCTCCGAACCATGCCGGACCAGCGTGTTCATATTGTACATCTGGCCATGGCAAGCGCCGGAATTGCCGCCGGCCCGGTTGATCTCCTCCATGATGACCGAGGCTTCGGCAAGGCCGAGCCCGGAGCCGCCATATTCCTCGGGGATCAGGGCCGCCATCCAGCCGGCCTTGGTCAAGGCGTCCACGAAGGCTTCGGGATAGGCGCGCGCCTCGTCCACCTTGCGGTGGTATTCGGCCGGAAATTCCGCGCACAGCGCACGCACCGCATCGCGGATGTCCTGAAACTGGTCGCTCCCGATGGTCTGCATGTCCAGATGGTCCTTGGGTCTTGTGATTATTGGGGAAGGGCGCCGGTCAGGCGAAGGGCAGGGCCGGGGCCGAGGCGAGGGCGAGCAGGGACGCCCCGAGCCGCTTCGCCTCGGCCTCGCCGAGAACGGGCGCTGCGAGCGTCATGAACTTGCCCATGAGGGCCGCATCCGAGGGGAAAGTCTCCGGCTCGCCGGACGGGTCGGGGATCTCCGCCTCGAACACGCCCTTGGACGTGACAAGCCGTAGAAACGCGCCGAATGGGTGTGAGCGCCCTTCCAGGCGCGGATCGGCGGCGACCTCCACCCGGTCGGCCAAGGCATCGAGCGCGGGGTCGCCGAGGCGGCGATAATCGTCCCAGCCGAAGCTGCCCTGGTCGAGCGCGACGGCGGCCGTGAAGGGCATGGAGAACTGGCCCGCCACCACGCTTCGCGCCCGGCGCTTTTCGGCGAGCGGCGCTCCGGTGAGCGTTATGCCGTTGGGATGAAGGCCGATCTCCGCCCGCTCGATATCCGCGCCGGTGAGCCCGTGCTCTGTCCGGATGGCGATGATCCCGTCCAGCGCGGCATGGGTATAGCGGCAGGAGGGATAGGGCTTGAGGCCGATCTTCATGGTCTCATAGACGCGGCCAAGGTCACGCACCGCGACGGCGGGGTCGGCATCGTCCGAATAGCCCTTCAGGAAGCCGTGGATGCCTTCGATGGGCTCCGCCGCGCCCTTGAAGCCCTCGGCGGCGAGCAAAGCGGCCATGAGCCCGTTCATGGCCGCCGCACCCACCTGATAGCGCTTGTTCCAGGCGCCGTTCACCAGGAATTGGAGCGAGCCGGCGGCCTGACTTCCCGCCACGCCGAAGGCCGCCGCGATGGTCGGCGCATCGAGGCCGAGCACGCGGCCGGCGGCGGCGGCGGCGCCAAAGGTTCCGGCGGTCGCGGTGGGGTGAAAGCCACGCCCGTAATGTTTGGTCGGGTCGAGCGCTAGGCCGAGCCGGCAGCAGATTTCATTGCCCGCGACGATGGCGGCAACCACGTCCGCGCCGCGCGTTCCCACCATCTGCGCGGCGGCGAAGGCGGCGGACACGACGGGCGCACTCGGATGCAGCGAACTGGCTGCATGGGTGTCGTCGAAATCCAGGGAATGGCCGAAGGCGCCGTTGAGCAGGGCGGCGGCGGCGGGGGCGTGCCGCTTTGCATCGCCGATGACGGTGCAGGGGCCGCCGGCCTCGAAGCCGGCGCGCCCCACGAGGGCGCGGATGGTGGAGGGGGAGTACGCCTCCCCCCCCCCCCCCG
>JASBUY010000156.1 GCA_030147645.1 Aquabacter sp.
TATGTCGGTGGACTACACCAATTGGGGACCCCTCTCCGACACATTGATCTTCGTACCGCTGTTTCTGGGCGGCTGCACGGGCTCGACGGCGGGCGGCCTCAAGGCCATGCGCATTTCCATCGCCGCCAAGGCGCTGCGCCAGCATTTGAAGCGCATCTTCTATCGCAATGGAGTATTCCCGATCCGGTATGGAGAGGCGCCGGTGGCGGACGATGTGGTCGCTTCGGTCCTGAGCTATCTGTTCCTCTATTTCGCGACCTTCCTCATCGGCGGCGTGCTGATCAACATGATGGGGCTCGATCTGCGCTCCGCTTTTTCGGCCTCCATCGCCTGTCTCTCCAATTCCGGCCCGGGCCTCGGCCCGGTGGTGGGGCCGGCGAGCAATTATTCCGGCCTCCCGGACGCCGCCATCTGGGTGCTGACCCTCATCATGCTGCTGGGGCGGCTCGAAATCCTTACGGTCCTGGTTCTGTTCCTGCCGCGCTTCTGGAGCCGATAGGACGCGCGGCGCTGCCTCGCTCTTGACGCCAATGCCGGCTAAAGCTCCGGCCATGACCCCGCCCGCGCCTTCCCATGCCCCGGTGCGCCGCGCCCCGCGCTGGGCGCGCCCGCTCCTGTTCATGCTCGCCGCTTTGTTCCTGCTGGAGGCGTGGCTGTGGCGGCACCTCGGGCCGGTCTTCGAACGTCTCGCGCGCCTCATCCCCTTTGCGCGGCTGAAGGCGCTGCTCGCGCTGTGGGCGCGGCGGCTGCCGCCCTATGGCGCACTGGTCCTCTTTCTCATTCCGGTCGCCCTGGTGGAGCCGCTGAACGGCGTCGCGCTGTGGGGCTTTTCCCACGGCCATTGGACGCTCGGCGCCGTGAGCCTGGCGATCGAGAAAGTGGTGGGCGTGGGGCTCATGGCCTTCGTCTATGGCGCGTGCGAGCCGCAATTGCAGAAGATCGGTTGGTTCGCGGCCCTCGTGCGGCTGTGCGTGCGGGCCAAGGCCTGGGCGGAGGTGCAGGTGGAACCCTTCAAGGCGCGGATCGCGGCGTTGAAGGTGCGTCTGGCCCGCACACCGGGATGGACCACGCGCATCGCGGCCTTGCGCCGGCGCGTCTTTTCCCGCGAAGGGCTGTAGGGAGCGCCGTCCCCGGCTCAGGCGCGGGGATGGGCGGCGCGATAGGCGCGCAGCAAGGCGCTCTCGTCCAGGGCGGTGTAGATCTGGGTCGTGGACAGCGAGGCGTGGCCGAGCAATTCCTGGATCGCCCGCAAATCCCCGCCGCGCGCCAGCAGATGGGTCGCGAAGGAATGGCGCAAAGCGTGGGGCGTCGCGCTGTCGGGGAGGCCGAGCGCGCCCCGCATCCGCTCCACCGCCAATTGGACGATGCGCGGTGAGAGCGCCCCGCCCTTGGCGCCCCGAAACAGGGGCGTGTCCGCCTCCAGAACGAAGGGGCAGAGGCGCACATAATCCGAAATTGCAGCGGCCACGGGCGCGATCAGAGGCACCATGCGGGTCTTGTTGCCCTTGCCGGTCACGGTAAGGCGCCCTTCGCCCGCGCCGGCGGGAATCTGACCCGCTTTAAGGCCCAGGGCTTCGGAAATGCGCAGACCCGCGCCATAGAGGAGGCCGATCACCGCCGCGTCGCGGGCGAGCACCCAGGGCGCGCGGATATCGCCGGCGCGGGTCGCCGGATCGGCGAGGGCGCGGGCCGCCTCCACGCTCACCGGCTTTGGCAAGCCCTTCGGCACCTTGGGCGCGCGCACTGCCGCGAGCGGCGCCAACGGGCCGAGGCCGTCGCGCTCCAGATGGCGGGCGAAGGAGCGCGCCGCCGCCAGCAGGCGCACGAGGCTGCGGGGGGCCGCCCCGGTGCCCCGCCGCGCCGCAAGCACCGCGCGGATATCGGCGGGGGCGAGGCCGGCGAGGGCGGCGCGGTCCGGCCGCGCGCCGAGATGTTCGGTCAGGATGAGCAGGACCTGCGCGAGGTCGCGGGCATAGGCTTCGCGCGTCTTGGGCGACAGCCGCCGTTCATGGGCGAGGCGCGCGAGCCAGCCTTCGGCCGCAGCCGCGACGTCGGGCGCGCAGGCGCTGATCAGGGCGCCTTCGACCCGCCGCGCTTTGTCTTCATCGCTCATGGCCATGGCTGGACTCCGTGCGCGCCATCAAAGGGCATGGGCGATGAATCCCACTTTAACGAAAGCTGCGGCACCCCCTTGCGCTCGATGTGTATCTTACGATATATCGATTGTTAGTAAGTCGTAAGATATATCGTTCGATAAAAGGAAACATCGAAATGTTTGGATGCAGACCCCATTGGAACCCCGAGCGCTTCGGCGCGGGCCGCTTCTCCGAGGGCGGGCGCGGCGGTGGCCACGGGCATGGACACGGACGCGGCGGACGCGGCCCGGGCGGCGGCGACATGTTCCGCCTCGGTCGCATGCTGGCCCAGGGCGACCTGAAGCTGCTTGCCCTCGCGCTCATCGCGGAACAGCCGCGCCACGGCTACGAGATCATCAAGCTGATCGAGGAAAAGACCGGCGGCTGGTATTCGCCGAGCCCCGGCGTCGTCTATCCGACCCTCACCTATCTGGAGGAGGCCGGCTATGTGACCGCCGAGGCCGAGGGCGCCAAGAAGCGCTACGCCATCACGCCGGAAGGCTCCGCTTATCTGGAGGACAATCGCGCGCTGGCCGACAGCCTGATCGGGCGCCTGGCCGAGATCGGTCTCAAGATGAGCAAGTTCCGCCGCTGGATGGGCGCGGGCGAAGAGGACAGCGAGCCGCGTCCCGGCGCCGGCCTGCCGCGCCTCGTGGGCGCCGCCATGGAGGACCTGAAGGACGCCGTGAAGGCGCGCCTGGAGGCCGACCGGGGCGGCGAGATGCGGGTGGTGGAGATCCTCGTCCGCGCCGCCAACGACCTGCGCGGCAGCTGAAACGCGAACCGCCCGGCCTGTGAGCAGGCCGGGCGGTTGAAGTTGATCAGGTCCGATATTGACGGGCCGGGAAAGTGGCGGCGCCCGCGCGGGTCAGCCGCCTTTTTGCTGGTCGGCGGCCTGTTTCACGGGCGGCTCGGCTTCGGCGGCGTCGAGTCCGCTCTGGAGCTTCTTGGTGATCTTAGCGAGATCCTCGGGCTCGGGCTTCAGGTCGCGCGCATGGGCCCATTGAAAGGTGGCCTCCAGCTTGCGGCCGACTTTCCAATAGGCATCGCCCAGATGGTCGTTGATGACCGGGTCCTGGGGCTTCAGTTCCACCGCGCGCTCCAGCTCGGTGACCGCCTCATTGTAGCGGCCGAGCTTATAATAGGCCCAGCCGAGGCTATCCACGATGTATCCGTCGTCGGGCCGCAGCGCGACCGCCTTGCGGATCATGTCGAGGCCCTCGTCCAGGTTGATGCCCTGGTCCACCCAGCTATAGCCGAGATAGTTCAGCACGTGGGGCTGGTCGGGGAAGAGCTGAAGCGCCTTCTTCAGGTCGGCTTCGGCCGCGCTCCAATTCTTGCTGCGCTCGTTGCAGATACCGCGGAAATAGAACAGCATCCAGCTGTTGCGCTGGGGCGAGGGAATGAGCGCGATGGCCTGTTCGTAGGTCTTCGCACACTCCGCGAACATCTTGCGGCCGCGCTCGATGCCGGCGAGCGCCACCAGCGCGTCGAGGTCCTTCGGGTCCTGCTTGATGAGCGCCTGGAGGTGCTTGCGCGCTTCCTCGAACTGGTCGGTCGCGTCCAGATTGACCGCCATCTGCACTTCGGCATTGCGCTTCAGCGGCGAAGAGTCGGGGACCTTCTCATAGACCGCAATCGCCTGCTCGGGCTGCTTGAGCTGCTCATACAGGTCCGCCAAGGTCAGGCCCGCCAGCGGATGATCAGGATAGAGCCACAAGGCAAGCTGAAGGTAGACGAGCGCCAGATCCTCTCCACCCTGGCGCGCCAGCGCCGCGCCGAGGCCGTACAGCACTTCCGCCGCGCCTTCCTGGGGCGTCTTGATGAGGAGCGGCAGCGTCTTGCCCGCCTTCACCTCGGCGACATCCGCC
>JASBUY010000157.1 GCA_030147645.1 Aquabacter sp.
CGCCCGAGCCTTCCGAGCCGCGCGAGGCGTGTGCGCCGGTGGGCGAGGCGCTGGACAAGGCGGTCCATGCCGCGCTCGCCCGCCTCACCGGCGGACTTTCGCCCGCCGCGCTCGCCAATGCCTGCACCGACTGGGCCATGCATCTCGCCATGTCCCCGGGCAAGCAGACCGAGCTTTCCATCAAGCTGGTGCGCAAATGGGCGCGGCTCGCGCGCTATGTGGCGGCCTGCGCGACCCGGCCCGGCGGCGCGGAGCCCTGCATCGAGCCGCTGCCGCAGGACCACCGCTTCGCCGCCCCCGAATGGCAGCATTGGCCGTTCAACGTGATGTACCAGTCCTTCCTGCTGAACCAGCAATGGTGGCACAACGCCACCACGGGCATCCGGGGCGTCACCGCCGCCAATGAGGACATCGTCGAGTTCACCGCGCGCCAGATGCTGGACGTGGTCTCGCCCTCCAACTTCCTGTGGACCAATCCCGTGGTCCAGGCCCGCACGGTTTCAAGCGGCGGGCGCAACCTCAGCCAGGGCCTGTCCAATTTTCTGGAAGACCTGGAGCGCGACCTGCGGGGCCGCAAGCCGGCCGGGGCGGAGGCCTTCGAGGTGGGGCGCGAGGTCGCCGTGACGCCGGGCAAGGTGATCTATCGCAACCGCCTGATGGAACTGATCCAGTACGGGGCGCAGACCGGCGCCGTGCAGGCCGAGCCGGTGCTGATCGTGCCGGCCTGGATCATGAAATATTACATCCTCGATCTCTCGCCCCGGAACTCGCTGGTGAATTATCTGGTGGGGCAGGGCTTCACCGTCTTCATGATCTCCTGGCTCAATCCCGGCGAAGAGGATCGCGACCTCAGCTTCGACGATTACCGCACGCTGGGTGTCATGGCCGCGCTGGAGGCGGTGAACACGGTGGTGCCCGGCGCGAAGGTGCACGGGGCGGGCTATTGCCTCGGCGGGACCTTGCTCTCCATCGCCGCCTCCGCCCTGGCGCGCGACGGCGACGAGCGGTTCGCCACCCTGACCCTGCTGGCCGCCCAGGCGGACTTCACCGAGGCGGGCGAACTGCGCCTGTTCATCAATGAGAGCCAGGTGAGCTTCCTGGAAAGCCTCATGTGGAGCCAGGGCGCGCTCGATACGCGCCAGATGGCGGGCGCCTTCCAGTTGCTGCGCTCCAACGACCTGATCTGGTCCAAGGTGATCCAGGATTATCTACTGGGCGAGCGCGAGCCCATGAACGACCTCATGGCCTGGAACGCGGATGCGACGCGCATGCCCTATCGCATGCATTCCCAATATCTGCGCCGGCTCTATCTGGACAATGACCTCGCCGAGGGCCGCTTCCAGGTGGAAGGGCGGCCCATCACCCTCGCCGATATCCGCGCACCCATTTTCGCGGTGGGCACGGAGAAGGACCATGTGGCGCCGTGGCGCTCGGTCTTCAAGCTTCATCTGCTCACCGACACGGACCTCACCTTCGCCCTCGCGAGCGGCGGCCATAATGGCGGCATCGTCAGCGAGCCGGGCCGGGCGGGGCGCCATTATCGCGTCCTCACCAAGCTCGCCTCCGAGCGCCATCTCGGCCCCGACGCCTGGCTGGCGGCGGCGATGCGCAAGGAGGGGTCGTGGTGGGAGGAATGGAGCGCGTGGCTCGCCGCCCGCTCGACCGGTCTTGGTGCGCCGCCGACTCTGGGCGCGCCCGGTTATCCGGTGCTCGCTGACGCGCCTGGCGATTATGTGCGCCGGCCGTAACGCAATGGCGCGGCGCTGACCTGCATCAAAGCGCAGGGGGACGGCGCATGGGAGCCTCCGGAAGCGTCCGTAAGGACCGGCATTGAGCTCAAGATGTGAGACCCGAAATGTCCTTCGCCCGCTATCTGGTCGCCGCCGCCGCCGGAGCCGCCGCCGTGATGCTCGCGCCCAAGCTCGCAGAGAAGGGGCGCCCCGCCGCCAAGAAGACCCTGAAGCTTGCCATGGCCGCCGCCTATGAGGCGCAGGTGAAGGTGGCCAAGGCGGCCGAGGGGATCGACGATCTCATGGCCGAAGCCAAGGCGGAACTCATCGCGGAGGGCCTCGCGGCCGCCATGGCCGAAGCCGCCGCAGCGCCGGCCGGCGCGCCCGCATCCACGGGTGACGCCTCATGACTGCGTCCGCGCCCGTGGATGTGCGCCTCGCCCATGCCATGCCCGGGCGGGTGCGCCTGCGCCTCGCGGGTCCGGGAAACGCGGGACTGGAGGGGCTGGCGGCGACGCTTTCGCGCCGTCCCGGCGTGCTCAAGGTCGCTTTCCGCATGGAGACCGGCAGTCTGCTGATCCTTCACGATGGCCGCTTCCGTCCGGAGCTTGATCCCGCGCTGCGCGTGGTGACGCGCCGGCCCTCGACCCCGTCCGCACCGCGCCGTGCAAAGCCTGCGCCTGCGCTCGGCGTCGGCGCAGGGGAGATGGCGGGGGCGGCGGCCTTTTCCGGCCTCGCCTTGCTCCAGATGGCGCGCGGCCGCGTCCTGCCGCCCGCTTTGACCCTGTTCTGGTATGCCGCAACGTGGTTCAGCGGCCGGTCTCGCCCACCGGGCGGGTAAGACCGGACGTCCCGCCTGTCCGAGCGGGGCAGGAACCGGTCCGCATGATGTCATTGCCTCAGCCCAGCGCGGAGCGCAGCGCGGCGACGAGGTCGTCCACATCCTCCCAGGCCAAGGCAAGATCGCTGCGGCCCACCTGCCCATAACAGGCCAGGGCGCGGAAGAAGTCGGGCGTCGGAGCCTCCTCGAAGCCGAGCCGCGCGGCGATGGCGCCGGGGCGCCAGTCCAGCGTGAGCGCCAGCGCGCGGGCGAGATCCGCCTCGTGACGCCGCCCTGTGCCGAACGTGTCCACGGTCAGGCTCAGCGGCTCGGCGCGGCCGATGGCATAGGCGGCATGGACTTCCGCCCGGTCGGCAAGCTCTGCCGCCACGAGCGCCTTGGCGGCGAGGCGCGCCTGATAGGCGCCGATCCGGTCGATGCGGTGCGGGCCTTTTCCGCACAAGGCCGAGCCGCTCTGGCGGGCGAAATCCCCATAGGTGTCGATCCCGGCCTTTCGGCCGGTCTGTCCCGCATGGTGCGCGGGCCCTCCCGCCACGGGCGCGCCGCCGGGATTGATATGGATGCGTGTCGCGTCCGTAAGGCCGATCTCCGCCTGCGCGAAGGCGGGGGCGATCACCAGCGCGCGCAGCGCCTCCTCCAATTGGGCGGACGGAACGCTGCGCAGCAGCGCGGTGGACAGGCTGACATCGGTGATCGCCACCGGGTGCTGACCGCGATAGCGCACGCTCACCTGCACCTTGCCGTCGGGCGCGAGGACGTCATAGGCGGCGCGCGCCGCCTCCAGCGCGCGGGCGAGACCATGGGCGGCGGCGATGGGCGCGGGCAGCAGAGCGGGCGTGTCCCGGCAGGCGAAGCCGAAGGCATTCACCTGTTCATGGGCCGGCTCGTCGGGCCGCAGGGGACCGACGCGTCCCTCGCCCGGCGAGAAGCTCGTCAGGATGGACGCCTGGCGGGGATCGAAGCTGCGCGCATCATAGCCCGCTTCCGCGATCACCCGGCGCGCCAAGGCGGGAATGTCCACCGCCGCCTCGCCGTCAAAGCGGGCGGCGATGAAGACGACGCCCGTCGCGATGGCGCATTCGGCGATGATGCGCGCGCCCGGGTCCTGCGCGCGGAACGCATCCACGATGGCATCGCTGATTTCATCGCACAGCTTGTCGGGATGGCCGCGCGTCACGCTTTCGGAGGTGAAGATGATGTCGTCGGTCAGCATGCGACGGTCTCCGGCGGCGGAAGAAAGCGGGCCGGCGCGGGGGCGGGGAGGGCCGAGGCGAGGCCGTTGGCGGCGGTGGTGAGCGCGGCGATGGCGAGCGCACCGGCGATGCCGCCCGGGCCGAGCGGCGCGAGCCCCAGCAGCCGCCGGCTTGCCGGCAGCGCTTGCGCCGCCACCTGAAGCGCGATGCCGCCCCCTATGGCGAGCGTCAGATAGGGGTTGGCCGCGCGGCGCGCGCCGACCAGCGGCCCGGCCTCGCTGCGGCAGAGGAGGGCATGCAGCAATTGGGAGAGGGTCAGGCCATGGAAGGCCATGGTGCGTCCGCCCGCAGGTCCGGCTCCCGGCATGGCATAGCCGGCCAGCGACACCGCGCCCATGACCAGACCCTCGCGCAGGATGCGGCGGAAATCCGAGCGGCCGAGAATCGGGGCGGCGGGATCGTGGGGCGGCTGTTCCATCACGCCGGCCTCCGGGGCGTCCAGGCCCAGCGCCAAAGCGGGGAATACGTCGCTGACCAGATTCAGCATCAGCAATTGCAGCGGGGTGAGCGGCTCGCGGATGCCGGCGAGGCCCGCGCCCAGCACCACCGCCGTCTCCGAAGCGTTGGTGGAAACGAGATAGCGCAGCACCTTGCGGATATTGGCATAGGTGCCGCGCCCCAGTTCCACCGCCTCGACGATGCCGGCGAGATCATCCGTGGCGAGCACGATGTCCGCCACCTCGCGCGCGACATCGGTGCCGTCCGCACCCATGGCGATGCCTACATTCGCGGCCTTCAGCGCCGGGCCGTCATTGATGCCGTCCCCGGTCATGGCGACGATGCGGCCCTTGGCCTGGAGCGCCTGGACCACGCTCAGCTTTTCGGCCGGGCTCACGCGCGCGAACACGTCCGTATTCTCCGCCACCGCCGCCAGCACGTCGGGCGCGAGCTGGGCGAGCCGCCCGGCCTCCAGCACCCGCACTTCTGACGATTGCGCAAGGCGAAGATCGCTCGCGACCGCATAGGCGGTGGCGCTTTGGTCGCCGGTGATCATGACCGTGCGGATGCCTGCGCGATGCAGACGGTCGATCACCGGGCGCACCTGCGGGCGCACCGGATTGGCGATGCCGGTCAGGCCGAGCCAGGTGAGATCCTGCTCCGCGCGCGGATCGCCGCCCGCTTCGCCTGCCGCGACGCCGAGCACACGCAGCGCGCGCCCCGCCATGCCCTCATTGGCGGCGCGGATGGCGCGGCGATCCTCCTCGGTGAGGGCGCGGCGCCCGGCGGCATCGGCGATGAGGGTGCAGCGCGCCAGCACCTCCGTCGGGTCGCCCTTGACGGCAAGAACCCGGCCCTCATCGCTCTCCACCAGCACCGACATGCGCTTGCGGCCCTCGGCGCGCGGCACCAGTTCGATCACGCGGTGCCGCGCCGCAAGGGCGGCGAGGTCGATGCCCCGCGCCTGCGCCGCGCGCACCAGCGCGCTCTCGGTGCCCGACCCCACCACCTTGACCCCGTCGGGTCTCTCTTCGAGATGGGCCTCGCTCGAGAGGGTGGCGATGGTGAGCAGGCGGTCGAGGAGCGGGGCATGCGCTTCGGGAGCGAGCAAGGTGCCGCCCGCATGGAGTTCCGCCAGTTCCATGCCGGGCAAGGTGAGGGTGCCGGTCTTGTCCAGGCAGATCATCTCGACCGCGCCGAGCGTTTCCACTGCATCGAGGCGCCGCACATAGATCTGGCGCGCCCGCATGTCCTGGACGCCCACGGCGAGCGTGGTGGTGGCGACCGCCGGCAGGCCCTCGGGAATGGCCGCGACGGCGAGCGAGATGGCGCTGCGCAGAATGTTCACCCAGGGGTCGCCGCGCATCCAGCCGAGCGCGGCCACGGCGAGGCAGATCACGCCATTCACCACCACCAGTTCGCGCTCGATCTCGCCCAATTGCCGCTCGATGGGAGTCTGCGGCGCATTGAGCGCGCCGAGCAGCGCCTGCACCTGCCCGATCTCGGTGCGGGCGGC
>JASBUY010000067.1 GCA_030147645.1 Aquabacter sp.
GGCCGAGGCACTGGCGGCGGCTGAGATGGCCGCGCGCATCATGGCTGAACATGGGCTCAGCGACCAAGAGATTGACATGGGTGCGGCCCGCGCTCGCGAGACCACGGTCACGGCCACATGGCGGACTCATATCGCCGCCTCCGTCCAGCACGTCACCAACACGGCCGGCGTCCATCTGATAGGGGCCGGCGAGATCGAATTCGTCGGCCGCGACCCCTGGCCTGAAGTGGCGGCTTATCTGTATTCGGTCATGGTGCGGGCAGTCGATCGCGAGACGGCGCGGTTCAAGAAGGGTGGAACCTACAAGCGCCGCCGCACCCCCAAGACGCGGCGCGCGGCCGTGGCCGATTTCGTCTCGTATCTCACGATCCGGCTGCGCGTTCGCCTGGTGGAGCTGTTCAGCGAGACAATCAGCGAGCCGGCACAGCAGGAGGCCCACCAGGCCCTTGCATTGCGCCGCTCCGGCGCGGTGGCGCACAAAATGCCTCCGCGCAAGGTGCGCTTCTCCGAGGCGGCCGACGCGGGATGGGAGGCGGGCGGCAATGTCACGTTGGCGCACGGCGTCGCCGGGCCGGACGGGCGCCCTCTGGCCATCGAGCACCAGTCATGAGCGCCCTCGTCCCCTCTGGCAGCACCGCCGTCATGGCCCGGCGCATCGAGCCGCCGGACAGCCTGGACTTTTTTCCAACGCCACCGTGGGCGACGCGCGCCCTCATGAAGCATGTGCTCGGCAAGATCTTTTCGCCTCTCAGCTTCCTCGGCTGGACGGCACTCGATCCCGCCTGCGGTGAAGGGCACATGGCCGAGACGTTGCGGGAATCCTTCGGGCACGTCTTCGCCAGTGACGTCTTTGATTATGGCTGCGGCTATCCGGTGGTTGATTTTCTTGATCGCGAACACCCGCTGCCCAAGGTGGACTGGATCATCACCAATCCACCGTTTAACGCTGCCGCAGACTTCGTGCGGCGCGCCCTGGATAGCGCAGGGCATCGTGGCCTCGCCATCTTCCAACGGCTCTCGTGGATCGAGGGCGGCGACCGGCACAAGGCTTTGTTCGCCCAGCGTCCGCCCCATGTCATCGCACCGTTCGCGGAGCGCGTGCCCCTGCATAAGGGCGTCTGGAAACCGGACGGTGACACGGCGACCGCCTATGCCTGGTTCGTGTGGGTGCGCGGGATGGCGTACGCGCCCGGCGAGACGCGCGTGCGCTGGATCCCACCCACCTGCCGCGCCGAGCTGCACCGCCAGTCGGACGTGATCCGCTGGTGCCCGCCGGCGCCGTTGCCCCTTTTCGAGGGGGAGCCATGAGCCCCGCACCCATCATCACGCGCGACCGCGCGAGCTGCCGGGCCTGTGAGGGCTCCGGCACTGTGCTGGACATCGAGGGCGCGCCGCGCCCCTGTAGTCGGTGCAGCGGTCATTCCTTCGAGGCGTGGGCAAAGCGGCGCCGGCCCGTGCCGTCGCCCCGGCCCTCGCCTTCGACGCCAGATCGGGTGGCGTAATGCCCGCCCGCCGCGCCCACACCGTTGCCGCTGCATGGGGCGCAGAGCGGACGGCGGCGGCGCTGCGGGCCGAGCGGGCGGACCTGCTGGCCCGCCTTGAGCACTCGAAACGGTGGCGATCCCACCGGCACCAAGCGCTGCTGCACCAGTTGCGCCTGGTCACCGAGGCCCTGCTCCAAGCGGAGACACCGGCGCCGGCAGAGACGGCACCCGACCCGGAGGTCGCCCGTCGCGACCGGATCTTGATGAGGGATTGAGCGATGACCAGTGCGAGCGCGGGGCAGATCGGCGCGATCCACACGATCAGCAAGGCCCTGGGCCTGTCGGAGACGGAACGCCGCGAGCTGATGGCCGCGACCGCTGGCGGCAAACGGAGCGCGCGGGAGCTGTCGGCCGGCGAGGCCATCCTGGTTATCGACCGCCTGAAGGCGATCCAGGGCGGCGGCGCCGCGCCCCTTAAGTCCAAGGGGGCGAAGGAAATGCACGGCAAATGGGCGCCGCTCCTGCGGGCGCTCTGGATCTCCGGCTATCACCTCGGGGTGGTCGAGGACCGCACCGACCGGGCGTTGATCGCGTTCGTGAAGCGGCAAACGGGCCTGGATAGCGAGCGCTGGCTCGTCTCGGCGGCGGATGCCCGGCGCGTGATCGAGGCGCTCAAAGGCTGGCTCAGCCGGGTCGCAGGCGTCGAGTGGCCGGCCGAGCAGGATGTGTACTTTTCGAAGCGGTCGATCTGGCGCGCTCAGACGCGGCGCCTGATCGACGCCGGCTTCCCTCTCGCCGACGAACCGCCCGACGCGCGAATGACCGCGACCGAACTGGACGCCGATATCGCGGCCCGTGGCGCCACGCTGCGGCGCGCTTTGAAGGGGCGGAAATGACCGTTGAAACCCTCTTCAAGGATGCGCCGCCCGCTGCCTTCCGGGACTGGCGTGAGGAGAAGGACGGCTCCTGGACCTGCTCGTCGCGCTGCGGCGGCGAGGCGCGGGTGTGGCTGTCCGCTGTCTCACGCAAGTGGGTGCTCAAGGTGGAGCACGGCGGCACATCAATCAGCCGCCGCGTCGCCTCGGCCGACGAAGGGCGGGCGCTGGCGGACCCCTGGCTGGCGGATCTGAGAGCGGCCCTTAACGAACCGGCGCCCGCGATATCGAGGAGGCGGGGAAAATGAGCAGCATCTATTGGACCGGCGGCGAAGCGCGCCTGAAGACCTACGTAGTGGCGACCCGCGCCAAGGGCGGTGCCGTCATCTCCCTTCAGATCGAGGTTGAAGACGCGCACGCGCTTGGCTGGCTCATGCGCCAGATCGAAGAGATCCGTATCGAGCAGGACAAGGTGGAAAAGGCCGCCAAGGTGGCCGAGCGCCGGGCGCCGGGTGGCGTTCGCCGGGGCCAGCGCGCCCTGCCGGCCGACCCGCACCTCACCTATCGGGGCGGCGACTCATGAGCCGCGCCCCGCTCCCAATCGTCACGGACCATGCGGTGCTGCGCGAGGTGGAGCGCGTGCACGGCATCGATGTCGAGGCGATCCGCCGCCACATCGCCCATCGGGTACGCCATGCGGTTGCCGCCGGTGCCGCCGGCCTGATCAGTGAGGGACACAGGTACATTATCCGCAGCGGCAAGGTGGTGACGGTGCTGCCCGGCGACCGCTCGGCCGAAGCCGAGGCGCTCCAAGGTGGAGCGGACTATGACTGACGGCGCGCCTCTTCTGGACGTGGAGATCCCCGCACAGGTGGCACCGTATGTTCGCGCACTGGGGGTTGACGGGGCGGTACGGTTTCTGCTCGCCTTTGGGGGTGCGGCTGCCTATGTGGCCGGCCAACCTGAACGGGTAAGCGCCATGCGCGACGTGATCGGCGAGGATGGGATCCGCGCACTCTCTCGCGAAATACAAGGGCGCATCGCCAGGGTGCCAAACGCGAAACCGTGGATCGCCAAGGTGCGTTTCGCGCAGCGGCGGACGATCCAGGAGATCGCCCGCGAATTGCACGTCTCGGACGTCAGCGTCAGGGGCTGGTTGGCCCAGGAGCGGGCGGACCGCGCCCAGCTGCAATTGCCCATCGGCTGATCGTTAACAAGCCCTTGCGAACATCATTGATGCGCCGACGCTGCAACTCTTGCCGCATCGCCGGGGCGCTGCGGGCTCCCCTTCGCGGAGGGAGCCACTTCCATGGATGTTCGGGATCTGCAACGCGGCCTCATCACGCTCGGCTATGATTTGGGCACGGCCGGCGCCGATGGCGTTTTCGGACGCCTGACACAGGCGGCGGTGCGGAAGTTCCAGGCCGATTTCAGTGTCCAGGTGCAGTATCCCGGGACGGTCGGCCCCAAGACGGAATCGGCGTTGCTTACCGCGCTGGCGATCCGCACCGGGCGCTCCACGCCTCCCGTCCCCACCACGCCGTTCCGCCCCTGGCTCGACGAGGCGCGGCGGCTGCAGGGCACCAAAGAAATCGTCGGCAAGGGCAGCAATCCTGCGATCCTCAAATGGGCGGCGGCGCTC
>JASBUY010000171.1 GCA_030147645.1 Aquabacter sp.
AATGTCGACTTCGCTTCGGTGAGAGAATTTGCCGTGAGCCCGACCTGAAGGGCCAGCTCGAACAGTTCCGCCTTAACGCCCCTGATGCGCGCCTCGGCGGCCGAGCCGAACTCGCCCGCCGTCACCACCATATCCCGCAGCTTTTGATCGAATTCGGCCGCCTGCTGGATCAGCCCCATGAAGGAGATCGCGGCGATGGCGGCGCCCAGCACGCCGATGCGCTGGGCGAGCTGGCCGAAACGGTCGAAGGCCCGCTGGATGCCTCTCAGCGGCCCGGTGATCCGGTCCACCAGGCGCACCAGCACCGAGACATCCAGGGACCGGCTCATCCGCTCTCCTCACGTACCTTCTTGTGATAGGCGGCGATGCAGTTCCACCAATGGCGAGCACGGCCGAGATCCATGCCTTCGATCTCGGCCTCGGTGAATGATGTCTCGGCGGCGAGGCCGCCGAGGATCACCGGCCAGTCTTCGGGCCACTCCCGAAAAAACGCTCCACGCACGTCCCCGCGTCGACGATGTCGGCCGCGTCCATGGCGTCGTAGACCTTGCCCATCACGGCTTCGCGCATGCGGCTGCTCTTGGCGAGCAGAACGATTTGCGCATTGACGCCGCTCACCGCGCCCACGGCCCGCATGTCCGCACCGTTGAGGCGGTTGAATGTCAGCTCCGTGATCTCCTCGCGCTTCTCGCCCCGCTCGGACCGGCGGAGGACCGAGACCGGCCGGCGCAGAACAAGCGTGATGCTGCCGTCATCGTTGAGCGTGGCGGCGTCGGGTAGCGGGTCACCGAGATCCGCGTGCTCGTCGACGACGATCACGGGCGAATCCTCATGGATGATGGCGGTCGCCTCCTGGGGCGCCGCCGCCTGGGTCTGGGTCATGTCGATGACGATGTCGGTGGTGTCGGTGCTCATGACGCGATGATCTCCTCGTAGTCGCTGGCCGCCCATTTCAGCTCGATGTCTCCGCCGGCGCCGGAGGAGATCTCGGGGATGTCGTCGACCAGGAATGCGTCCGGGAAGATGTAGGTCTGCCCGGTGTCGCATAGGGCTTGCAGCTCGCCTTCGCCCTCGTCCCAGATGTCGCCCCAGCTCTGCCCTTCGCCCAAGCTCACCTTCGCAGTGATCTGGGAGCCCTGATATTCCTGCGCGCGAGCGGTTCTTCGCCCGACAACGACAGCATTGTTTTTGATGCCACCCAGCCGCAGCTTCGCGGTCTTTGTGTCGATCTGCAGGTTCTTCCCCTTCCAGATCAGGTCCACGATACCGAGAACCTTCATGCGTCATTACTCCTCGACTTAGGTCACACCTCGAATTCGAGGCTGCCCATCAGGTTCATGAGGTTCCCGATGATGACGATCGGCTGCCGCGCATTCACGCGCGTGCGGTTGTCGCCATCGCGCTCGAACCGGGCGCGCTGGAGGGTCTCCTGCACCCGTTCAATCCAAGCCCGGATTTCGTAAAGGGCGCATCGGGCCGCCCAGCTGCCCTTCAGCTTCTTGGGCGTGACCACGACGCCCGAGCTGTCCGCATTCGCCGCGCGCGAATTGTCATCGGCCAGCTTGGCGCGCGGATACGTCAGGTCGACATAAGCGTTCCAGTCATAGCGGATGCGGCTGCAGGTCTTCGGGACCATGATGTCCAACCACGCACGGTCTTCCACGTTGAGCGTGGAGCGCTTGTAGGTGGTCACCACTCGGTCCAGCGACACGGTCCCGTCCGCCAGACGGCTGAACGTGCTCATGCCGCCCTTCAGGAGAAGGTTCTGTTCGGTCTCTTCGAACAGGTCCTGTTCGTCCGGCGCCTTCACACCGGGGAGAACCAGGCCGCGCAGTTGGCGGGAGGGGTCGTTGGTGAGCTGGAAGGTGGCAACGGCGGCCTGTGTCGCCGCCCACACCCAGGGTGGAGACGGCGAATTCTTCGCCCCACAGAGCGAGATGAAGGGCGAATTGGTGAGCCCGCCCTTGGTCAGCAGGGAGGAAAATGCACCCCGGCAACCCACATGCGCGTGCGCATCCAGCTTGCCCATGGCCTGATAGCGTGCGGCCAGCTCGCCGGAGAGCTTGGCGAAATTGTTCGCATCGTCCCAGGGCAGAACCCAGTCCGTGAACCACTGGCCCGCGATCACGTCGAGGGCGTCCTCCACGTCCGGGTTCGTGGCGCCGCCGGTCATGGGCGCAACCGTGATCCCGACGCCTTCGGGGATGAAGTCACCCACGAGGCGTCCCACGGCGAGGTCATTGCCGTTCCCGACTTCGCCCTTGTGCTTGGCCGTGAGGGTCAGCGTGCCGTTCGCGGCCTGGGCTGTCACCGGAAGATCCGGCATGAGCGTCATGGCAGCCGCCAGCGAGGTGGCGATCTGCGCGGCAGTGGTGCCCACCAGCACGGCGACGGGGATGCGCACCTCGTTGATGTAGACGGCCACCGGCCCGGCGGCCGTGGCCGGCCCCGTGATCGCGAAGGAACCCGTCGCCGCCTGCCCCTCCGCATGGTCCTCGCAGGCGATGGCCCACACCTCGGTGATGCGGTTGCCCTTCTTCCAGGCTCGAACCATCTGCTGGCCGACGCTGCCGGCGCCGAACAGGGCCGTGCCCTGCTCCGGCTGCGTGATCTGGTAGAGGCGAAGGGGCTGGGCGGTGCCGGAGGCCAGCATCTGCGTGAAGATGACGGCGCGGGCGGGATACTCGGCAAGGCCCATGCGGTCATAGCTGGGCTTGACCTCCATATAGGCGCCCGGCTTCACCCACTCCGTGCCTTAAGGGATTTCGTCGAAGGCAATGGTCATGGTGCGTCAGTCCTCGGTCTGGGCGCGGCCACGGCGCTTGGCGGGCGGCTCGATGGCGGGCGGCTCGGGGGCTCCCTCAATGGCGGCGGGTTCGGCCGCCGGGGGCTCCGCCTCCTCGGTGGCCGGGGTTTCCGCAGGCGGCTCCGCCTTCACCAGATCGCCATCCCGCAGGCGCCGGCGCACATAGCGGTCCACCTCCACGTCCTTGCCCTCGGCGGGCCAGGGGCTGCCGTCCGGCAGCGGGATGGAGGTCGTGGGCTTCAGAAAAGCGCGCGTCATGGGGCCTCCTCGGCGGGCAGGTCGTTGATGTCGGTGGCGATGAGGCGAGAGACGCCGTGCTCGTCGAGCAGTTCGAAACTGGAGACGAGCACGGCGAAGGCCGGGGCGGCCTCGACGGCGCCGAGCACGTCACCGAGCGCGGTGACCATCTCCAGCTCGATGATGCCGAGGGCGATGGTTTCGTCCGAATATCCATCCGCGAAGCTCTGAGCGACGCGCGTCACCAGGAGGCTGCCATGGCCCGGCACGTCCACCCCATGCAGGGCCATCGCGGCGGTCGCCATGGCCGGATAGAGGCCGGGTCCAAGCCGATCACCGAACAGGCGCACCGTCTTGTCCGTGTTCTTGACGCAGAGGGTCAGGCGAAATTTCAGGGTGCCGTCCAAGCGGCGGCTGCCTCCGGGGCGGGGCGCATGCTCCACCCAGGAAATGCCGATCCAGGCCGTGGCCCGCATGAGCGAGTTAAACTCGCGCAGGGTCAGCGGCGAAGGCACGGCCTGAATGGTCCAATGACCCACCTTGAACCAAGGCAGAAGCTGAGCCTCGATCTGCTGGTGCACGGCGGAAATGGGGTCGAGCTGCTTGCTCACAGGCAGTCTCCCATCCTGAAGGTGCGGGGACGGTCGCTCACGCGGGCCGAAGAGCCCGCTGAGAGGGAGATCGCGCCTTCGAGACTGGCCTCGCCCAGGCCGAGCTGGCCGAGCCACGTCAGCACCTCTTTGCGGGCGAGGCGCATCTGTTCGGAAGGCTCGCGGTCGCCGCCGAGCGCGAGGTCATAGCGGGCGAGCACGCAGGCGGCGCGCACCAGCTCGGCCGGCGGCGGCGCCACCGGCACCGCATAACGCTGGCGCAGATAGGAATCGATCAGCCGCCCGGCATCGGCGATGGCCTGCTCGATGCGGTCCGTGGGCATGGGCTCGCCCTCCGCAGGCAGCGGGCCGTCCGCCGAGGAGAGGCGGAGCAGCTCCACCTCTCCGAAGCGGGACACCATATCGTCGACGGTCGCGTACATGCGCGGTCAGCCCTTTGCCTTGCGGGTGCTGGTTTTCGACGGCTTGGCGGAACCGGAGGCGCCCGCCGACGCCTCCGGTGCCGTCCCTGCCGGCTCGGGCGAAGGAGGATTCGGAAACTCCCCGCCGTCGCTGGCAGCGCCCTCGCGAGATGCGGGCGAGCTGGTGTCGCCGCCGGCCTCGGCCGGGGCGGTATGGGTGGAGCCGGACGAGCTGGTACCGCTGACCTGGGATGCAGCGGGCTCCTCCGGCTCCTTCGCGCGCGGGGCGTCCACCTGCGGCTCATCCTCCGGCGCGGTCCCAGCCGTGCTTTCCGATGCACCGGAGGCGGAGCGCCCCTCTCGGGTATTTCGTTCATCGGCCGCCGCCTTGGCGTGCCGATAGAAGATGTCGTCGGCGATGGGCCGGAAGGCGTCGTAGGACGTCCCCGCCTCGATCGCGTCCCGCACCGCCGTCGAGATCTCCGCGAGAAGCGGATCGCTCGGATTGGCCAGCAGGAGGCGCATAACGGCCATTATCGTCCGGGGCTCCGGCGCGAAGCCGGTCACCACGTCGACATCAGGCGCGACCCCTTCGGCTGCAGCCTCCTCGGCTGAGATCTCCTCGACGGTGAGCAGCGGCTCGCTCTCCAACAGCTTGCGCTGCGCGACGGTGAGATCTTCAGGCGCGTAGATCTTGCGCGCAGCATGCGCGATGCCCGCCCGGCGGAAGCCGGGCTGGGCGCAGGTGATGCGGAGGTAGGTCATGGCGGGGATGATCCTGCGTCAGGCGAGGTGCGGAACGACGAGCAGCTCGGCGGTGCCCTTCCACTCGTTCGTTTCGCCGCCGGCTGCGTTCTCGCTGCTGAGGATCTTGCGCGCCGCGCTCTCCAGCGTGGGCGGCACCACCAGGAGGTTCGGGACAATGCCCAAGGCGCCGCCGCGGTCGCGCTTCATGCCCATGAGGGCGGCACGGGCTGTCGCATAGTGAGCAGCGTCCAGGGTCTGCTTGCTGCCCCAGCACGTCTGCCAGAAGGCGAAGCCGGTGTTGAACCGGCCGTCAACGCCGTAGACGTACTCCGCACGGTCGAAGACGTTGTCGTCGGTGTCCCTGTCCTTGTTGACGAAGTTCCACCGCTTGCGGATCTGCAGCACCACGGGCTTCAGCACTTGGCGCGTCGACATCAGAAACCACGGAGTTCCGGCGCCTCCATCGGTGTTGGCGACGGAAGCCACTCCGCCATCCTCGCCGATAACCGGATGGTCGGTGTCGAAATAGTACTGGCCGTCATAGCACTTGGTGGAGAAGCCGCTTTTCAGCATGCCCCACACCGCAGTGTCGTAGGCGAGGCCGACAGACTCGCCCATCAGCTGGAAGCGCATGCTGTACTGGCCGATGTTGTCGTCTTCGATATCGTCGCTGTCGACGCCGATGGTCAGCTCGAAGCGCTTGTTCCTGATCTGGTAGGCTGCGCCCGAGAGGTTGTTAATCTGGCGGTCGCCGATCCACTCGCGAACCTGCGGGATGTTCTTGAGCCACCCGTACTCCTCAAGCCCGGTGGAGGATGGCACTTCGGTGGCCACGTTCTGCCACATGGGTGTGGCGGAGCCCAACCCCTGGCGGAACAGGGTGTTGAAGCTGATGCCGAGGGCGCGGAGATTTTCGCGGTCAATGATCATGGAAGGTGCCCCTCAGAATTCGATCCACACGCCCAGATCATCCACGGCGCGGATAACGCCAGCGATGGAACGGGTGTTGGTGCCATTGGTCTTCGCCACTGTCTGGTCGTCGACCATGAAAGCGTTCGCGCCGATGTCGGCGGAGGTGATGGCGTCAGCCGCTGCCGAATTGGCGTAGCGAAAGCATCCCCGCTCATACTCGACCATCACCACGTTGGTGGCGCCGCTGGTGACCGCCTTTCTGACGCGACCGAGGCCCTTGAGGGTGGTCGCGGTGGTGCCCGGCGTGCCCTTGCCGGCCCCGTCCAGCGCGAGCATCGCGCCGGCATAGAAGGTCTTGGAGGCGGCGGCCTGGATCTCGAAATCCCTGGGGTTCCGCTTGATGGTGTCCCGATCCTGCGTGAGCGCGGCCATGTCAGAGCGCCTCCACGGTCATGGACTTCCGGGTCTCCGCAAACTTCACGAGATCCACCCCGAGGAGTTCGCAGACCTTCCGCTCGTCCGATGAAAGGCCCGTCGCGGGGTCCTTGGGATCAGTCGGAGGAGTGAAGCCGCCGGAATGGATCGAGACGAGCGCGCCGATCTCCTTCTCGACCGCCGCCGCATCCTTCATATGGCGGTCGATATAGTGATCGCGCATCGCCCTGACGGGCTTACCGGCCTTGATGGCACCATCAACATAGGCTTCGGCTGCGGTGCGCTTTCCCTTCTCCACCATGGTGGTGACCGTCGCTTCCAGCGTCGTCACCGTCTTTCGCAGGTCGGCCTCCGTCTGGCCCGCGCCCCTGAAGTGCAGTTCAACCTGCGTGGCGATGGCGGCCGGCTGCACGTCGTCGCCGAGCCCGGCTGCCTTGGCGATCACATTGCTCGCCGCCGCATGGGCGTCGAGCTGGGTCTTGTTCGCGCCGATGGCGGCAAGCACCGCCGCCTCGGTCGCGTCGGCCGGCAGCCCGAGGGCCGTCCGCGCCTGCGCAAAAAAGTCCATGTTCCCGTGGCTCCGATCGTGAAGGGTGGTGAGCTGCGTGAGGTTCGGGTCGTTGACGAGGCTCGCGCGCAGCA
>JASBUY010000070.1 GCA_030147645.1 Aquabacter sp.
AATTGCCCCTGGAACTCGCCGGCCATGCGGCGCAGCTTGGCAATGGTCTTGCCCACGGTGCGCAATACCCCGGGCAACTCTTTGGGACCGATGACGATCAGCGCAACAACGCCGATCAACATCAGCTCGGACCAGCCGATATCGAACATGTCCGCCTATTTCCGGCAGCTCAGCCGCCTTTTCCCCGCAGATTGAGCGTCAGACCGGCTTCTTCTCGGCCTCAGGCGCCGGCGACACCTGATGCGGCAGCGGGCGCGGGGCTTCCGGCGCGCTGGCGGGCGGGGGTGTCTCGTCCTCGGCCATGCCCTTCTTGAACGACTTGATGCCCTTGGCCACGTCGCCCATGAGGTCGGAGATCTTGCCGCGACCGAACAGCAGGAGCACCACGGCCAGCACCACGATCCAGTGCCAGATGCTCATCGAACCCATCACTCACCCTCCGTGGGATTTCTTGGCGGTGATCGGCAAGCCTCGCCTGCCGCACCTTCTTCGTTTCCCGACACTAGGACCCGGACAAGGCGAAAACAAGGATTTCCGCTACGTCCACCCCGAGGCCCACATCCTGTCCCGGCGCGAGGTCCGAGCGCGGCTTGAGCCGTGCCGTGAGCGGGCGGTCGAGTTCGGCCACTGCGATCCGCACCAAATCAACTTCCCCAAGGGAACGGTGCTCCACGACCCGCCCCGAAACCCCCTCGCCGGCAGGCAGCAATGTGAGGCCCTGCGGCCGGATGGCGCACACGGCGGATCCGTCCGCTATCCCCGGCGCGGGGAAGGCGCCGAGCCCCGTCAGCACCCGCCCGTTCACAATGATGGCGGGAATTTCGTTCAGCTCGCAGAAGAAGCGGGCGACCTCGAGGTCCTTCGGCGCGCGATACAGCGTCTCGGGCGGCCCCGCCTGAGCGATCTGCCCGGCGCGCAGCAGCACGATGCGGTCGGCAAGACGCATCGCCTCTTCCGGGTCATGGGTCACCATGATGGCGGTGGCCTTCACATCCCGCAGCACGTCCAAAGTGTCCTCGCGCACTTGGTCGCGCAGGCGTCGGTCCAGGCCGGAAAAGGGCTCGTCCAGCAACAGGATGCCCGGACGCGGCGCCAAAGCGCGCGCGAGCGCGACGCGCTGCTGCTGGCCGCCCGACAATTCATGGGGATAGGCTCCGGCATGGGTGTCGAGCCCGACCCTCGAGAGGGCGCGCAGCGCCTCGGTCTCGGCGGCCGTGCGGGGCAGGCGGGCGAGGCCGAATTTCACATTGTCGAGAACGGTCAGGTGGGGAAACAGCGCATAATCCTGGAACACCAGCCCGATGCCGCGCCGCTCCGGCGGCACGAACGTGGATGGGCTCGCCACATCCCGCCCGTCGATCGCGATGCGCCCCTTGTCGGGCACCTCGATGCCGGCGGCGAGGCGCAGCAGCGAGGTCTTGCCGCAGCCGGACGGCCCGAGCAGGCAGACCACCTCGCCCGGCCGCACCTCCAGGCTCACGCCCCGCACGGCCTCCACCGGGCCGTAGCTCAGGGAGACATCCTCGAACAGGAGGCTTTGGGCGAAGGCGGGAGGCGAGCGGTGTCGCATGGCCGAGAGCGTCATGCGTCCTCGCCATCGCTCTCGGCCTCGGGCTCGGGCGTGAGGATGAGGTCCAGCAATTCCGGCTCCAGCGGCTCCTCGTCCTCGCGCAGCCGGTCATCGTCCGAGGGCAGGGGGATGGAGAAGCCCGAGGGCACGCGCGGATCGATGAGGCCCGCGCCCTTCATTTCCTCGATGCCGGGCAGGTCATGGATGGCGTCGAGCCCGAAATGGACTAGGAAGGCCGGCGTGGTCCCATAGGTCACGGGCCGGCCCGGCGCGCGGCGGCGTCCGCGCAGGCGGATCCAGCCGGTCTCCAAAAGAACGTCCAGCGTGCCCTTGGAGGTGGAGACGCCGCGAATGTCCTCGATCTCGGCGCGGGTGACCGGCTGGTGATAGGCGATGATGGCGAGAACCTCGGTTGCGGCGCGCGAGAGCTTGCGCTGTTCGGGCGCCGCTTCCCCAGCCACTTCGGCGAGATCCGCCGCCGTGCGCAGCATCCATCCGCCGGACACCCGCACCACATTGACTCCGCGCCGGGCATAATCGGCGGCGAGCGTGTCCATCAAAGCCGCGATATCCGTGTCCCGCGGCACATGGCGGGCGATGGTCGCGGCATCCACCGGCAGTGCGGAGGCGAAGAGCAGCGCCTCCACGACGCGCAGGTCGCGCACCAAAGCGGCTTCGCGCTCATCCAGCGGGCGGGCGTCGAACAGATCGATGCGGGGCGCGGCGCGGGTCACAGCAGCGTCTCCTGCGTATCGCGGGGACGCAGCCAGAGCGGTGCAAAGGCGCCGTCCTGGCGAATGTCCAGCATGCCTTCGCGCACCATTTCGAGAGTTGCGGAGAAGCTGGAGGCGAGCGCGGTGGCCCGCTGGCTCGGCTCGGCCAGGTAATCGATGAGGAATTGGTCGAGCCGCATCCAGTCTCCCGCGCCGGCTCCTACCAGACGCTCCAGCCGCGCGCGCGCCTCCGCCAGCGACCAGACCGCCCGCGTCTTCAGCGTCACGTAAGACAGCGCGTTGCGCTGTCGCTGGGTGGCGTAGGACGAGAGCAGATCATAGAGGCTCGCATCATAGACCACCCGGCCGGCGGGGCGGGCCTCCTGCGGCGGGGCGGCGCGGGCGAACACGTCCCGCCCCAGGCGCGGGCGCGCCATCATGAGTTCCGCCGCCTTGCGGATGCGTTCCAGATGCCGCAGCCGCCGCGCGAAGGCGTCGGCCATCTCCTCGGCCGAGGGGCCGTCCTCCTTGGGCGCGGGCGGCAGCAAAAGGCGGGATTTCAGATAAGCGAGCCAGGCCGCCATCACCAGATAGTCCGCCGCCAGTTCCAGCCTGACCTTCCGCACCGCCTCGATGAAGGCGAGATACTGGTCCGCCAGCGCCAGAATGGAGAGCCGCGTGAGGTCGATCTTCTGCGTGCGCGCCAGAGCCAGCAGCAGATCGAGGGGGCCCTCGAAGCCGTCAATATCGACGACGAACGCCTCCTCTCCCGCTTCCACCGGCTGGTCCTCGGCAAAGTCAGAAGTGTCGGGCGGTGCGCTCATGGGCCGGGTCAGCCCCCCAGATGCCGGGCCAGCGTCCGCTCCGCGTCCGCGCGGTCGAACGGTGCGGGCGGCCGGCGTGCGGAAAGCGCGGTGGCGGCGCGGGTCTCGGCAATCCCCGAGAGGATCGGAGCGCGCGCGGCGACGGCGCGCATTTCGTCCATGCGCCCGTTGCAGTGAAGCAGCATGTCGCATCCGGCGACGAGCGAACCCTCCGCGCGTTCCGCAAGGCCGCCGGCGAGCGCCCCCATGGAGAGGTCGTCGCTCATGACAAGGCCGGAAAAACCGATGAGGCCCCGCACGATCTCGTCCATCACAATGCGTGAGGTGGTGCAGGGGGCGTGCGGGTCGATGTCCACGTAGACCACATGGGCGGTCATGGCGAGGGGGAGGTCCGCGAGCGGGCGGAAGGCCGCGAAATCCGTCTCCTCCAGCAGCGCGCGGGGCGCTGTGACTTCCGGCAGACGCTCGTGGCTGTCCACCGGCGCGCGGCCATGGCCGGGAATGTGCTTCAAGACGGGCAGGACACCGCCGGCCAGCAATCCCTCCGCCGCCGCACGGGCGAGGTCAGCCACCTGCGCGGGCGTATCGCCATAGGCGCGGTTGCCGATGATGCCGTGTCCCTCCGGCAGGCGCAGATCCGCGCAGGGCAGGCAGTCCACGTCGATGCCGAGCGCAGAAAGGTCGTCGGCGATAAGCCGTGAATTGAGGCGGACAGCGTCAAGTCCGGCGGCCCTGTCGCGGGCATAAAGCGCGCCGAAGGCCTCGGCGGGGGGATAATCCGGCCAGTGCGGCGGGCGCAGCCGCTGGACGCGGCCCCCTTCCTGATCGATCAGAACCGGCGCATTCCAGCCGAGCGCGGCGCGGGCGTCCGCCACCAGGGCGCGAACCTGGTCGGGCGTGTCCACATTGCGGGCGAACAGGATCAGGCCCCAGGGCGCGGCCTCCTTGAGGAAAGCCCGCTCCTCTGCGAGGAGTGTGTGACCGGCGAGGCCGGTGATGAAAGCGCGCGACGTCATGGTCTCCGGCCTATCGGCGGCCCCTCACGCCGTCAAGGCGGCGGGCCGGGCGGGAGTGTCCCGCGATTCGCGCGATTCGGCCAATCTCTGCCGTTGGCGGAGCGCGCCGGACAGGATGAATTGCGGGCACAAAGTCCATGCTAGGGTCCATTCAATGGCGAAGCTCAAGAGAAATTTGGGACTGTTAGAAGCCATCGGTCTGTCCTTGTCGGTGATCGCCCCCACCATGGCGATGGCCCTCAACGTTTCCATGGCCGTGGGCGTGGCGGGTGTAGCTGCGCCGCTCGGCTTTGCGGTCGGGACAGTCATGGTGGTGATCGTCGGGCTCGCCTTCGTTTTCTTTTCGGGCCGTGTGTCGCGCACCGGCTCGGCTTATGCCTATATCGGCGAGACCTTCGGACCCAAGGCCGGCTTCCTCGCCGGCTGGTGCATGCTGCTGCTGTATACGGCGGCCGGCTCCGGCTCCGCCGCTTTGGTGGGCGATTTTCTCCGCGCCGCCCTGGCGGACCACGGCATTCACATCGGCGGCTACTGGCTGCTGTTCTCGGTCGCGGCGCTCGGACTTGCGGTCGTTTTCGCCTATCGGGAAATGTCGATGGCGACGCACCTCATGCTGGTGCTCGAGCTTTCCTCGGTGGCGGTCATCATCTATCTCGGCGCCCTGATCCTTAAGGCGGTGGGCTCCGAGGGGGGCCTCACCACGGCGCCGTTCCATCCCGATCCGGTGTCCGGCTGGTGGGGGGTCGGTTATGCGGTTGTGTTCGCAGTGCTCTCCTTTGCGGGCTTCGAGGCCGCGACCACACTCGCGGAGGAAACCGACCGGCCGGGCCAGGCGATCCCGCTCGCTTTGATCTGCACCGTGGGCCTCGCTGGCCTGTTCTTCGTCTTCGCCTCTTATGTCCAGGTGGTGGGGTTCGGCCTGGAGAACATGAAGGCCCTCGCCGCAGACGACGCTCCCCTCAACACGTTGGCGTTGAAATATGGAACTCTGCGCATGGCGACCGCGCTGGACATCGCCTCGGCCGTCTCCGCGGTTTCCGCAGTGCTCGGGACATTGTCGGCCGGCGCGCGCATGTTGTTCGCTCTCGGGCGGTCGGGTCTGTCCGCCACGGCGGCGCGGGTGCATCCGGTCTATGGCACCCCCTCGGTTTCAGTCTGCATCATTGGCGTATTGATGCTGGCCGGCCTGCTGGTCTGGGCGCCTTTGGTCGGTCCGGCGTCCTACTATGACGATGTGGGGACCATCGGCGTCCTCGCCCTCATCCTCGCTTATCTCGGCGTGACGGCGGCGGCGGCCTATCATGGGCTGCACGGAGCGGGCCGCATCTGGCTGGTCATCGGCGGGCTCGGCACGCTCGCCATGGCGTGGCCGCTCTATAATTCGGTCTATCCGGCCCCGGCCTTCCCCGACAATCTGTGGCCCTATGTGGTGATCGCGTGGGTGGCGGTCGGCGCCGGGCTGCTGGTGGCGAAGCCCGGCCTCGGTCGCGATCCGGGCGCGTGAGAAAGCGCGCCTCCCCCGCGCGGGGGGAGGCGCATCGCCTCACAGCAGGACAGGCATCCAGCTGATGGGTGTATAGGCGTAGCCCGACCCGTCCTTGCTCACATAGGCGGCGGCGGGGAAGGGGAAATGATAGCCGGCGACCATCATGCGGTCGGCCGAGGCCATGTCATAGACCCGCCGGCGCGTCTCCTCGGCCTTGGCCGCGTCCATGTCGAACATGACGTGCCAGCCGGGATTGCGCAGGAAGAGGGACGGCAGGTTGGTCACGTCCGACTGCACGAACAGTGTCTTGTCGCCCGAGGCGAGGCGGAACGAGGTGTGGCCGGGCGTATGGCCGGTGGTGGCGACCGGGGTGAGGCCGGGCACGACTTCCTTGTCCCACCCGTAACGCTCCACCTTGCCCTCGAACGGCTTGAAGACGCGCCGCACGTTCTGGAAAGCTGCCTTCATGGCTTCGGGGGCGCGGCTCATATTGCCGTCGTCCATCCAGAAGGCCCATTCCGCCTCCGGCACCATTACCTGCGCATTGGGGAAGGCGGG
>JASBUY010000181.1 GCA_030147645.1 Aquabacter sp.
TGGCCGGGGGAGCGCCGTGTGGTCGTCTTCCCTCTGTGTCATGAAAGATGCTATGGTATGGTCAACCAGCAGACAAGATTAATTCATGAGCAGGCTGCTGTTCTTTCGACCGGTCGATGCGCCAAAGAAGAGGCAGGAGAAGGGGCGGAGTGGAGCGCGGCGGGGGCGCGCTTTTCCTTTCCCCCGTATAGGGTTTAGAGAGATCGGGCGGGAGCGCCGGTCCTCGCTTGCGATGGAGGGATCAGGTGGAGAGCAGCGTGGCGGGACGGGGCGAGCTGGACGCGAAGCGCGAGGAGATCCGCCGCCGTCTGCGCACATCCGCGCTGCCACTTTACGTGGCGCTGTCCAACCTCTTGCGCTCCGAGATCCAGGAGGGCCGCTGGCCGCCCGGCTCGCAGCTCCCGACACTTGAACAACTCTCCGACCTCTATGGGGTCGCGCGCGTCACGGTGCGCCAGGCGGTCGGCGTGTTGGCCGATGACGGCTTGATCGAGCGCGTGCAGGGCAAGGGCACCTTCGTCGCGGATGCCCTGGCGCCCCGAAAGGTCATCCGCCTGGATTCCAGCTGGCACACCTTCGTCCGCATGCTCGATGGCAACCTGCCGGAGACGCTATCGGTGGAACAGGACGCGCGCCTGCCGCCCATCCCCGATGAAGAGGGCTGGGCTGCGCCCTCCTACCGTCATATGCGCCGCGTCCATCGCTCGGGCAGCGAGCCGTATTGCGTGATCGACCTCTATCTGGACAATGCCTGCTACACGCTTGCCCCGGAGGCGTTCGACACCGCCATGGTGATCCCCGTTCTCGGCCGCCTGCCTGGGGCGAAGGTTCAGAAGATGGCGCAGTCCCTGCGCATCCTCGCCGCCGACCTCACGGTCGCTCGCCAGCTTGACCTGCCCGTGGGCGCGCCGGTGGGCGAAGTGCGGCGCGTCATCACCGCCAAGGACGGCCGGGTTCTCTATCTCGGCATCGGCCAGTATCGCGGCGACCTCGTCGTGTTCAACACGACGCTGGAAGTGCCGGCGGAATAGGGCGCCGCAAACTCCCGCCTGCGCAACATCCGGGCCGCATGATACCAATCGGGGCGGATGGTGGTCGGGGGGAGAGAGTCAGCATGATTTTCGGCCTGTTGGGGCTCATCGTGGCCGCTTTGTTCACGGGGGCGGCGCTCTACATCAATGTAGTGGAGCATCCGGCCCGCATGGGGCTCGCGCCGGAGGCGCAACTGCGGGAATGGAAGCCGGCCTATCGGCGGGGCTTCGCGCTCCAGGCGCCGCTGGCGGCGCTCGGTCTCGTTTTTGGGTGCGCCGCCTTCTTCGCGACCGGGCAATGGCAGTTTCTGGCAGCGGGCGTGCTCATCGGCGCCAATTGGCCCTATACGATGATCGCTCTCATGCCCACCAATCTGCGTCTGCTGGGGACGCCGGACGCGCAGGCGGGGGCGGAGAGCGTGCGCCTCATCGACAATTGGGCGCAGCTCCATATGGTGCGCACCGGCCTTGGCGCGCTTTCGGTCTTGGTCTTCTGCTGGGCGCATCTGTCATGATCGGGAAATTGAAGGGCACCGTGGACTCCTATGGCGAGGACCATCTGGTGCTGGACGTGCATGGGGTCGGCTATCTCGTCCATTGTTCGGGACGCACGCTCCAGGCGCTTCCCGCGGCCGGCGAAGCGGCAGTGCTGGTCATCGAGACCTTCGTGCGGGAAGACCAGCTTCGCCTGTTCGGCTTCCAGTCCGAGCTGGAGCGCGAATGGTTCCGCCTGCTCCAGGCGGTGCAGGGCATCGGCGCGAAGACCGCCCTCGCCATCCTCTCTACGCTGAAGCCGGCCGAACTCGCCCAGGCCATCGCGCTCGGCGACAAGGCGACGATTGCCCGCGCGCCCGGCGTGGGGCCGCGCGTCGCGACCCGTATCGTGACCGAACTGAAGGACAAGACGCCCAATCTCTTGGGTGCCGACCCACTGGTGGCCCAGCTTTCGGGAGAGGCGCCCGCCTTGGCCGGGGGCGCGGTATCCGATGCCGTCTCAGCTCTCACCAATCTCGGCTATGGCGTGCCCCAGGCCACCGCCGCCGTCGCCGCCGCCGCGCGCTCGGCCGGGGAGGGTGCGAGCGCGGAGACCCTCATCCGCCTCGGCCTGCGGGAGCTGGCGCGCTGAGGGATTTGACACTGGACACGCTGTGACGCCCGCCGCACAAAGGCCCCATGAGCACCCGCCTGATCACGCCCGAGAAGCGCACTGAAGACGAGGACACGACGCTGCGCCCGCAGCGGCTCGCGGACTTCGTGGGCCAGGCGCAGGCGCGCGCGAATCTTGAAATCTTCATCAAGGCCGCCCGCGCGCGCGGCGAAGCTCTGGACCATGTGCTGTTCGTCGGCCCGCCCGGCCTCGGCAAGACCACGCTCGCCCAGATCATGGCGCGGGAAATGGGGGTCGGCTTTCGTTCCACCTCCGGCCCCGTGATCGCGAAGGCCGGCGATCTCGCCGCCATCCTCACCAATCTGGAGGAACGGGACGTCCTGTTCATCGACGAGATTCATCGTCTCTCCCCGGCGGTGGAGGAAATCCTCTATCCGGCCATGGAGGATTACGAGCTCGACCTCGTCATCGGCGAGGGGCCGGCGGCGCGCTCGGTGAAGATCTCGCTGCCCAAATTCACGCTGGTCGGCGCCACCACCCGCTCGGGCCTCCTCACCACGCCCCTCAGGGACCGGTTCGGCATCCCGGTTCGGCTCGGCTTCTATACGGTGGAAGAGCTTGAGCACATCGTCACGCGGGGCGCGCGGGTTCTCGGCATCGGCATCGCGCCGGACGGGGCGACGGAAATCGCCCGCCGCGCCCG
>JASBUY010000191.1 GCA_030147645.1 Aquabacter sp.
GGGGCGTAACCGTCCACATCCTGCTCGGTGAACATGCTGCCGGCCGAAAGCGCCCAGTCGCGGGCGGTCACATAGCCGGGCCCCGTGCCCTGGATTGAGGTGGCGTAGTCGATATTGCCGACGCGCACCGTGGCTGTGGTGGACCGCTCTGGCGAGACGGCAACGATATTGCCGACCTCGGCCTCGATGGCCTGCGCATCCTCCAGAGAGAGGGACGCATTGGAGCCGGTGGAGCGGATGCCCGGCGCGCCGGGCCGGACCACTAGCAGATTGGTGCCCATGGAAGCGATGCGGTCCAGGACCGACTGCTTGGAGCCCTGGCCGATGGCCAACATGACGATCACCGCCGCGACGCCGATAATGACGCCCAGCAGCGTCAGGATAGTGCGGAACAGATTGGCCCGCATGGAGCGGAAGGCCATCTTCACGGCTTCGCCGAGGTCCGGCAGGAAATTGTTGCGCACCTTCAGATTGGGGCGGGGCGCGGGCGCGGCGGCGGAGGGGACACGGGGAACCTGGGTGTCGTCCGACACAATCCGCCCGTCCTGAAGCCGCACCACGCGATGGGCATGGGCGGCGACTTCCGGATCGTGGGTGATGAGGATGATGGTGCGGCCCTCGCGGTTCAGGTCCGCGAGCAGCGCCAGCACTTCTGAACCCGAATGGCTGTCCAGCGCGCCGGTGGGCTCGTCCGCGAGGATCACCGGCGCCTCGTTCATGAGCGCACGGGCGATGGAGACGCGCTGCTGCTGGCCACCGGAGAGCTGAGAGGGCGTATGCTCGGCGCGCGACAGAAGGCCGAGGCGATCCAGCAGCGCGCGGGCGCGCTCCACCCGCTCCGCCTTGGGCCGGCCGGCATAGATGGCCGGAATCTCGACATTCTCCTCGGCGGTGATGGACGCGAGAAGATTGTAGCGCTGGAACACAAAGCCGAAGGTCCGGCAGCGCAGCGCGGCAAGTTCGTCGGCGTCCAGTTCCGCCACGTCCCGTCCGAGCACGGTATATTGGCCCATGCTCGGCCGATCGAGGCAGCCGATAATGTTCATGAGGGTGGACTTGCCCGAGCCCGACTGGCCCATGATGGCCACATATTCGCCGGGCATGACGGTGAACGACACATCATCCAGCGCGCGCACCACGCTTTCGCCGGAGGGATAGACGCGGCTGACATGGGAAATGTCGAGCAGCGGCTCGACCGACGCGAGGTCCGACGGCGCGGCGCCGGTGCGGGTCTCAGCGAGGGTCAAAACATCCTCGGCGGCATCGGCGGCCGGTTCGCCTGCTGGGCGGCCGGATCCGGCGAAGTCACGACCACATCGCCTTCCTTCAGCCCTTCTAGGATCTGAACCTGGTTGCGGCTGGAGAGCCCGGTCTTGACCTGGCGGTTCTCCACCTGACCATTCACCAGGACACGCACCGTCGCCTCATTGCGGGCCTCGCGCCGCGCGGTGCGCGAGGGCCGAACCGCAGCGGCCGGAACGAGCAGGGCATCCTTCGCGCTGCCGAGCATGAAAAACACCTGCGCGCTCATGGACGTCATCAGCAGCCGCTCGGTGTTCGGCACGTCGATGAGGACATTGTAGAGCACCACGTCGTTGACGGTCTCCGGGGTTGGAAGGATCTGCACCACCTTCGCCTGGAACTTGCGATCCGGCATGCCGAGCGTGGTGAAATAGACCGGCATGCCGACCTTCACCTTGGGAATGTCGGCCTCCGCCACCTGCGCCCATACCTGCATGGTGTCGAGGTCGGCGATGCGCAGGATGATGGGCGCGGTCTGATTTGCGTTCAGCGTCTGGCCCTCGGTGGCGGAGGTGGACACAACAACCCCGTCCATGGGCGCGTAAATCTTGGTGTAGCCGAGATTTGCGAGGTCGCCGTCGAGGGTCGCCTGGGTCTGCTTGATCTGCGCTTCGAGGGCATCCACCTTCGCTTCGCCGATGCGCACCGTGGCGGATGCCGCGTCCGCCGCATCCTGGCTGCCCGCCTGTGAGGCGAGAAGGCGTGTGGCGCGATGCTCCCGCAACCTGTCCAGCTCAAGCTGCGCCTTCTGCTGGGCCAGCTGGGCCTTGAGGTTTTCCAGCTGCGCACGGTCGCCGAGAACGCGGGTCTGGTACACGGTCGGGTCGATCTGGGCGAGGAGGTCGCCTTTCTTCACCGTATCCCCGATCTCCACCGAAATCTTGCGCAACTGACCGGAGACCTGCGTCCCCACATCCACATAGGTTTTAGGCTTGATGGTGCCGAGCGCGGTAACGTTCTGTTCGAGATCGCCTTTGACCGCGGGGGCGGTGGCGAGCCTGGCCTCGGCGGACGTGGACGCGCCACCATACAGATAATAGCCGCCGCCGGCGGCCACGACTGCGAGCAATGCGCCCGCCGTCCAGAAAGCCCGCGCGCGCGAACGGCGCGGCTTGGGAGGCCTCACCCCTGCACCCCCTGGCTCAAGCTTCTGCAACATTGTGGCGCTGATCCATGCCTTACCTCGGGTCATCCTACCCCAGGGCGGGCGCCAAGATCAGTGAAATCACTGTAATCTTTTGTTTCGACGAACCGTTTCAGACGTCAGTGCGGGGCCGGTATGCGCCAGTAATGGGGTCCCGCTCCAGCCGAATGCCCGTATCTTCATGTGTCTCACGCGGCACACGGAAGGCGTCGACGCGGGCGCTGACCCGGCGGCTCTCCCGCCACATGAAGCGCGCGAGAGCAGCAGCGCCCGCGAGCCCGGCGGCGGCGATCAAAAGCGGCGGCATGACCTTCTCCCGAGTCATATTCTCCCCCGGCGATCCGAGGCCTCACAATCCGTAGCGCGTCCAGAGCGCGCGCTCCTCGGCGGCGGCGATCATCCCTTCCGCGAGGCCCGCGCCTTGGGCAAGGCCGAGCGGCGCGGTCCCCTGGACCATTCCGAGCCGGCGCGATAGCCAGCCGCCGGACGCGATGACCGGGGTGCGAACCTTATCTCCATACCGCGCCCGCAACACTGATCGCAAGTCGCCGACATCATCGACCAACCCAAGGCCGAGCGCCTGAGTTCCGGTCCAGAACTCGCCGGAGAACAGCAGGTCGTCCGACCCGCTGAGGGTATCGGCGCGGCGGGCCTTCACAAGGCCCGAGAAGGTCGCATGAACTTCCGCCTGAATGGCTTTGAGCCGCTCCACGTCTTCGGGCTGCTCAGGCTGGAAGGGGTCCAGCATCATCTTTCGCGTCCCGGCCGTGTGGACACGGCGCTCCACGCCGATCTTCTCGATCAGGCGCTCGAAGCCGAAGCCAGCGGTGATGACGCCTATGGAGCCGACGATGGACGAGGGATCGCACACGATCTCGTCGGCCGCGCAGGCAATCATGTAGCCACCCGAGGCAGCCACATCCTCCACGAAAGCGAAGACATGCTTTCCGGTCTCGTTCGCCAGAGCGCGGATGCGCCGGTGGATCAGGTGGGACTGGACCGCCGAGCCGCCAGGCGAATTGATCACCAGAGCGACAGCGGGCGCCTTCTTAACGGCGAAGGCCCGCTCCAGCGGCCGCGCGACCGTGGAGATATAGAGGCCCGGGCGCAGCGGCCCGCCCATGCCGATGGCGCCGGACAGGCGCACGACGGGCACCACCGGCACGTCGGAGCGCCACTTGGCAGGCAGGATGCGGTCGAGGCCGCGCTTGAGGCTGGAAAGAGCATCGTCGGACATGGTGCCGGAAATGCCTGCCAATTCGGGAGAATTGATGGTGGCGCGAGGGCCCGGTGACTGACTGACGTCTTTCGCCGGACACGTCTTCGCGCTTCAATCGGACATGGCTTGGATCCATGAGGGAGGGGCAGATGGACGGGATTACGCGGCGCACCATTCTGGCGGCGGGCGGTCTTGTGGCGGCGGGAGCCGCCGCGCAGGCAGCGAGCTACGGCAACCCCAACGAGCCGCCACAGGGCGTGATCAACACCACGGGCAATCCCTCCAGCGCGACCGATCCTGGCCCGCAAAACCCCGCCATCGCCTCCCAGTTTCCCGATGCCTTCTCGCCTCCGCCCACCGATGTCGGCGACATGCCCATGTTCTGGGCCTCCTTCAACAATGCCCCGCGCCGGGTGCAGAATGGCGGTTGGGCGCGGCAAGTGACCCAGGCCGACTTCGCCATCGCCACCGAGATTTCCGGCGTCAATATGCGCCTCACAAAGGGCGGCATCCGTGAGCTGCATTGGCATCAGGCAGCGGAATGGGCCTATGTGAGTCGCGGCGCGGTGCGCATCACCACCATCGATGGCCAGGGCCGGGCCAATGTGGAGGATGTGGGCGAAGGCGGGCTCTGGTACTTCCCGGCCGGCCTTCCCCATTCCTTGCAAGGGATTGGGGAGGACGGGTGCGAATTCATCCTGTGCTTCGATGACGGCGCGGCGTCGGAATACAACACGCTGCTGCTCAATGAATGGTTCGCCCACACCCCGCCGGACGTGCTGGCCCTGAATTTCGGCGTGCCGGCGGAGACCTTCGCGAAAATCCCGCTGCACGACCTTTACATCTTCCAAGGCGCCATGCCCGGCTCGCTGGAACAGGCGCGCGCCCAGGCTCAGGCCAGCACGGGGCCGATGCCCAATCCCTCTTCCTTCTCCCTGTCCGGGCTCGCTCCCGCGCGCAAGACAAAGGGCGGCGAGGTGCGCATTGCGGACAGCACCAATTTCAAGGCATCCGCCACCATCGCGGCGGCGCTGGTGCGTGTCCATCCCGGGGGAATGCGGGAAATGCATTGGCACCCCAATGCCGATGAGTGGCAATATTATATCACGGGCCAAGCGAGCATGACCGTGTTCAATACCGGCCCCAAGGCGGTGACGCAGAACTTCCGGCCAGGCGATATCGGCTATGTGAAGAAATCGCTCGGTCATTTCATCCGGAATACCGGCGATACCGACCTCCTCTTCCTGGAGGTGTTCCGCGCGCCCCAGTTCCAGAATGTCTCGCTCTCCCAATGGCTTGCGCACACACCCTGGCCCATGGTGGCGCAACATCTGAACATCGATCCAGCTGTCGTGGGACGCTTTCCCTCGGACGCGCCTGCGGTGGTCCCGGTCTAACCTGCAAAGACCCGCGTTCCGAGCATTCCCACCCAAGGGGCATCCCCGCGCGCATCACGGAGCGTGGGGATGAGAGCGCGCCGTTTTTTTACGCCGGCTTTATGGCGTCCGGCCCTTTCGTCATGGCAGCTTTACGAAGCGCGGGCGTAGGTATCGCCTTATTCCGCAAGCGAGGGTTCGCTTTCATGACGCTCGATGTCGCCCTGGGCCTGGGACTGGCCACGGTGCTGTTCTTCTATCTGCTGGCCGCGCTTCTCGCGCCCGAGCGCTTCTGAGGAGGGCTGGATGCAGTCCGATCTGTTACAGGCGGCGCTCTATGCCGTCATCCTCGTGGCCCTGGCCGTGCCGCTCGGGCTTTACATGGCCCGCGTCTATAGCGGCGAGGTCACTTTCCTGGCTCCTGTCGAGCGCGCCTTTCTGGGAGCCGCCGGAGACCGGGGAGACCAAAGTTGGGTGTCCTATGCGGTCTCGCTGCTGCTCTTCAATGCGGCCGGCTTCGCCCTGCTGTTCGCGATTCTGCTGTTTCAGGACCGCTTGCCTCTGAACCCGCAGGGCTTTGACGGCCTCACTTGGCACCTCGCCTTCAATACCGCCGTCTCGTTCGTGACCAACACCAATTGGCAGAGCTATGGCGGCGAGACCACCTTGTCGAACTTCAGCCAGATGGTGGGTCTCACCACGCAGAATTTCGTCTCCGCCGCAACCGGCATGGCGCTCGCGGCGGCCGTCGCCCGTGGCTTTGCCGGGCGGCAGGTGCGCACCATCGGCAACTTCTGGACTGACCTCACGCGGTCCGTCCTCTATATTCTGTTGCCGCTGAGCCTCGCGCTCGCCCTGGTGTTCGCATCCCTCGGCCTTCCGCAGACGCTGGCCGGCTCGGTGGATGCGACCACGCTGGAAGGCGCCAAGCAGACCATCGCCATCGGCCCGGTCGCGTCCCAGCTCGCCATCAAGCAGATCGGCACCAATGGCGGCGGCTTTTTCAACGTAAACTCCTCTCACCCCTTCGAAAATCCGCTCGCGATCACCAGCTATCTGTCCATGCTGGCGATCCTGCTGATCCCGGTTGCCTTCTGCTTCACCTATGGGCGGATGATCGGCGACCGCAGGCAGGGCATCGCCTTGTTTGCCGCCATGGGCGTCCTGCTCCTTGCGGCTTTCGCGGCCCTGTATTCAGCCGAATATGCGGGCAACCCCATCCATGCGCCCTATGTGGAGCCGGTGACCGGCAACATGGAAGGCAAGGAGCAGCGCTTCGGGTTGGTCGGCTCGGTGCTTTGGGCCGTGACCACCACCGCCGCCTCAAACGGCTCGGTGAACGCGATGCACGATTCGCTAACTCCCCTTGCCGGCCTCATCGCCATGCTGAACATGCAATTGGGCGAGATCGTCTATGGCGGCGTGGGCGTCGGTCTCACCGGCATGCTGCTGTTCGTCATCGTCACCGTGTTCCTGGCGGGCCTCATGGTGGGCCGCACGCCGGAATATCTCGGCAAGAAGATCGAGGCGAAGGAGGTGAAGCTCGCCGCCCTCACCCTGCTCATCATGCCCATCGGCGTGCTGGTGCTGGGGGCCCTCGCCATTGCGGTCGGCACGGCGCAAAGCTCGGTTCAGGATGCCGGACCGCATGGTCTGTCCGAACTGATCTACGCCTACACGTCCGCCACCGGCAATAACGGCTCGGCCTTCGCCGGCTTCAACGCCAACACGCCCTGGCACAATACCTTCCTTGGGCTCGCCATGCTGTTCGGACGGTTCGGTTACATGATCCCGATCCTCGCCATCGCCGGCTCGCTGGGACTGAAGACGCCCGCCGCGCCCACCGCCGGGACGTTCCCCACCCATGGCGTCGTCTTCGTGGTGCTGCTGGTGGCGACCATCCTGATCGTCGGTGCCCTCACCTTCCTGCCGGCGCTCGCGCTCGGCCCCATCGCCGAGCAGGTCTCCATGCTCGCCGGCACCACCTTCTGAGGAGCGCATCCATGTCCAAGCATGCTCCCAACGAAATCGGCCTGTTCGCGCCGGAAATCCTCAAACCCGCCATCGGCGAAGCATTCCGCAAGCTCGATCCGCGCGGTCTTGCCCGCAATCCGGTCATCTTCGCCACCGCTTTGGTCTCGCTGCTCGCCACCGTCCTCGTGGTACAGGAGGGTATGACGGGGGGACCGGCCTTCTGGATCGGCCTCCAAATCACCGTCTGGCTCTGGTTCACGGTCCTGTTCGCCAATTTCGCCGAAGCCGTCGCGGAAGGGCGGGGCAAGGCGCGGGCAGATGCGTTCCGCGCCACCAAATCCACCAACCGCGCCAAGTTCCTCGCGGACCCGGCGCGGCGCGACGCGACCACGCTGCGCGACGTGGACCTGCTCCAGCCGGGCGACGTGATCCTCGTGGAAGCGGGCGACATCATTCCCACCGACGGTGAGGTGATCGAAGGCGTGGCCTCGGTGAATGAAAGCGCGATCACGGGCGAATCCGCCCCGGTGATCCGCGAATCCGGCGGCGACCATTCCTCCGTCACGGGGGGCACCACGCTGGTCTCCGACTGGCTGGTGGTGCGCGTCACCGCACGGCCGGGCGAAACCTTCCTCGACAAGATGATCGCGCTGGTGGAAGGCGCCAAGCGCCAGAAGACGCCCAATGAGATCGCCCTCAACATTCTGCTGGCGAGCCTCACCCTCGTCTTCCTGTTTGTGGTGGTGACTCTGCCGTTCTTCGCGTCCTGGTCCGGCACCACCATTCCCACCATCTATCTCATCGCCCTGTTCGTGACGCTCATCCCCACCACGATCGGCGGCCTGCTCTCGGCCATCGGCATCGCTGGCATGGATCGTCTGGTGAAGGCGAATGTCATCGCCAAATCGGGCCGTGCGGTGGAGGCGGCGGGCGATATCGACGTGCTGCTGTTGGACAAGACCGGCACCATCACCTTCGGCAACCGCATGGCGGACGCCTTCGAGCCGGCGCCCGGTGTCACGGAGCGTGAGCTTGCGGAAGCCGCCTGGCTCGCGTCGCTGGCGGACGATACGCCCGAGGGCAAGTCCATCGTGGACCTTGCGGTGCGCAAGTTCGGCTTCGCGGAGGATGGGCAGAAGAGCACCGGCGCTTTCGTCCCCTTCACCGCCCAGACCCGTATGTCGGGCGTGGACCTTGCGGACGGCACGTCCATCCGCAAGGGCGCGGGCGATGCCATGCGCAAGATGGCTGGCGTGCCTCTGGACAACCAGGTGGAAGGCAGCATCAAGCGCATCGGCTCGGCCGGCGGCACGCCGCTGGTGGTGGCGCGCGGCACCCGCATCATGGGCGTCGTCTATCTGAAGGACATCGTGAAGCCCAACATCCGGGAACGCTTCGCGGAGTTGCGGCGCATGGGCATCCGCACGGTGATGATCACTGGCGACAATCCCCTCACCGCAGCCGCCATCGCGGCAGAGGCCGGCGTGGATGACTTCCTCGCGGAAGCGACCCCGGAACGCAAACTGGAGCTGATCCGCAAGGAGCAGACCGCCGGGCGCCTCGTCGCCATGTGCGGCGACGGCTCCAACGATGCGCCCGCCCTGGCCCAGGCGGATGTGGGCGTCGCCATGAATTCCGGCACCCCGGCCGCAAAGGAAGCGGGCAACCTCATCGATCTCGACAGCGACCCGACCAAGCTCATCGAGATCGTGCTGGTGGGCAAGCAATTGCTCATCTCGCGGGGCGCGCTCACCACCTTCTCCATCGCCAATGACGTGGCGAAATACTTCGCCATCCTTCCGGCGCTGTTCGTTGCCGCCTATCCGGGCCTGTCGGCGCTGGACATC
>JASBUY010000201.1 GCA_030147645.1 Aquabacter sp.
GCGGGGCGTCGTTACTGCCATGTATGTTACAGATTCTATCAATGACGAAGTGACCTTTATCAGCGGCGTCGACGAGAACGGCGTCATTGCGCCGATCACCTTCGAGACGTGGACCGGCACGAATCCCGCCGTGTACAGCACGTCCGGCGCCATCAAATGGGGGGCGCCGACGGCAGGAACGGGCGCCACCATTACCTATGCCTTCCTGGCGGAGTCCGCCTGGACCGCCGAAGAGCGGCAGGCCTTCACCACGGCCATGAGCCTTTGGTCGGCTATAGCCAACGTCACCTACGTCGAAATGCCCGACGAAGTTGGTCCCAGCGATTTCACTGCGGATTTCCGCATCGTGCGCGGCGATTCTGGCGCGTTCTGGACTTTCGGCGAAGTCAACAAGCAGGAGCCGGGCGGCACCACCCTTCTGACGCCGACCGTTGACGGCCAGGGCATCCCGTATTTGTCCATCGACACCAACAGTTCCAGCTTCGGCCCGATCAATCTGAACTTCGAGCAGAATGGCGGATATCCTTTCTCCACCGTCGTGCATGAGCTGGGCCATGGCCTGGGCCTCGGCCATGGTGGTCCTTACAATGGCGAAGTGGACGCCGAGACCCAGCAATTCGGCCCCTACGACATGCGGTTGTGGACCATCATGTCGTACATTGACTGGTTCGATTCCCGGGCCGCCTATCTCTCGACCTATCCGGTGACCAACACCAATTGGGGTACGACGCCCGACGGGAGCTATCGGGTCTCCCAATCCCCGATGATGCTGGACATCCTCGCGGCGCAACGACTCTACGGCGCTGCCACCAGCGGCCCGCTGGCTGAAGGCGGCGTGGTGTTCGGCTTCAATTCCACGCTGACCGGCGCCCTCGCGACCGTCTTCGACTTCTCATCGAATCAAACGCCCGTGGTCACGCTGTGGAGCGGCGGCACCAACAACACGCTTGACCTCTCCGGCTACGCCCAGAACGCGATCATCAATCTGGAACCGGGCACGTTTTCGAGCGCTGCAGGCCTCGTCAACAATATCGGCATCGCCTTCGATACGATCATCGAAAATGCCATCGGCGGCAGCGGCAATGACCGCATCTTCGGCACCGAGCAGGATAATTCCCTGTCTGGCGGCGCCGGCATCGACATCATCTATGGTGGTGGCGGGAATGACAGCATCAATGGCGGCGCCGGAGCGGACTTCATCGTGTTCGGCAGCACCGGCCGGAGCCTGCTGAGCGACACGCTTGCGGATCTGCGCGGCGACATCGTCAGCGGGATGGGGACGAACAACGGAATCGAAATTCTCGGGGCCGAACTCGACCGCAGCGAGCTTGCCATTACCTCTACGGCAGATAGCGCGATCTTCGCAGTGGATACTTTCTCGTTCCGCGCTGACGGCCTCTTCTCGGGGGGCGACTTCATGCTCACCGCGCGCGCGCTCGATGGACAAGATCGCACCCTGATCACCTTCGTGAACTTCCTGCCCATGCGCTCGGAAGGCGTGACGGTCAATCCGTCGCTGATCAATGGGGTCGCCAATCCGGCGTTCCTCTATGCCGACGGCCAGACCTCGTTCTCCATGACCATGGTTTCGGCGGACTCTGCCTTCCAGAACACGCTCGGCTATTACAAGATCACGACCACCGGCGCGATTTCGGACGTGGAAATCCTCGTGAACAACACGATGGACTCTGCAGTGGACGGCGTGTCTTACGCGCTCGGTGCGCCCGCAGATGGGGAGCAGATCGGCTTTTTCCTGATCCAGGACGGTTTCCGTACCTATGGCGGGCTTTCTGACGATCTGTCCTTCGTTTCGAGCGATGGCGGTTCCAACTATCAGCTTTATAGCGCGAGCCGGGGCTTCCTGACCCAGACCGACGTGTTCCATTCGACGTCGACCTTCAACACCAACGATGCCGACCAAGTGCTCTCGGGCGTGGAGCCGGGCGGCCAGGTGCTGCAGATCGGCTTTGAGGATCTCGTCAACGGACAAGGCGACAACGACTTCCAGGACGTCATCATCGCCCTGCAGAGCGGACCGAGCTCACTGTTCGTGATTTGACACGCCCATCCCAAGCCAAACCTTCAAACGGGCCGGCCTCCGCCGGCCCGTTTTTTATTGTTTTACGGGTTCAGGAGCGAAGTCCCTCGCAGGGCCGGTCAAGCCAGAGCCCTGGAGCAGGTTCCAATCGGATTGCATCACAATCAGATCGGCAAAACGTTCTCTGCCAGCACCTTAGAGCCTGATTCGCCGATCAGTTCGCTTCAACCTGATCGGACCATGCTCTAAGGCTGACCTGTCGGGCGATTGCGGTAAAGATGGCGGAGAGGGAGGGATTTGAACCCCCGATACGGTTGCCCGTATGCCGCATTTCGAGTGCGGTGCATTCAACCACTCTGCCACCTCTCCATCCGGGGGCCGCGGAACGCGAAGCGCGTTCAGCGTGTGGTCGTGCGCTAATAGCGGAGGCGCTCGCGGCCTGCAAGAGCAACGCCGCGGCTCCCCTGCCCCGTCTCGTGAATTTGCAGGACAGGCCGCAAACGCGTCAGGCGGCCGCCGGCTCTTCCGGAGGAAGCGGACGCGGACGGCCGGTCTCGTCTATGGCAACAAAGGTGAAGGTCGCCTCCGTCACCTTGCGCGTCTCCTCGCTGGCGCGGGCGCGACGCCACGCTTCCACCTCAATGCGCAGAGAGGTGCGGCCGACGGTCAGGATCTTGGCAAACAGGCTCACCTCATCTCCCACCGCAACCGGGCTCAGGAAGGTGATCGCCTCCACCGCCACGGTGGCGACGCGCCCGCGCGCCCGGCGCGCGGAGACATTGCCCGCCGCAAGGTCCATCTGCGACATGAGCCAGCCGCCGAAGATGTCGCCGTTCGGATTGGTGTCTGCCGGCATGGCAATGGTGCGAATCGCCGGCGCATCCGCCGGCATCACCGCTTCTTTGTCGCGCATGAATCCCTTCCCGTTGGGAGCCGAGCTTAGCAAGCCTGCACAGGGTTTAGAAAGCCTCGACAAAGCTTGGCGGCACAGGCTTTCGCATTGACAAAGCGGGTGTGCTGCAGATAAAGGACGCTCTTCGCGCGGGCTGCAATACGCTCGCATCCCATCCCGACCGGAAGAAGCCCGCCCTTCGAGGCGTGGCGGAACACGAAAGCGAGACAAGATGTTCGCGGTCATCAAAGCAGGCGGCAAGCAGTATCGCGTTGCCGCTGAAGACGTCATCACGGTGGATCGCATCGAGGCCGAAGCCGGCGCGAGCGTGTCGTTCCCCGTCCTCATGCTCGGCGGCGAGACCGTCGTCGTGGGCGCTCCTCTCGTCGAGGGTGCGACCGTGACCGGTGAGGTGGTGGAGCAGGCGCGCGGCGACAAGGTCATCGCCTTCAAGAAGCGCCGCCGTCAGAATTCGCGCCGCAAGCGGGGCTTCCGCGCTGACCTCACCGTCGTGCGCATCACCTCCATCGCCGCTGGCGCCTGATAGGAACGGAGAGCACAAATGGCTCATAAAAAAGCAGGCGGCTCGTCCCGTAACGGCCGCGATTCCGAGAGCAAGCGCCTTGGCGTGAAGCGCTTTGGCGGCCAGGCCGTCATCGCCGGCAACATCATCGTGCGCCAGCGCGGCACCAAATGGCATCCCGGCCTTAATGTCGGCATTGGCAAGGACCATACCTTGTTCGCCCTCACCGACGGCAAAGTCGAGTTCCGCACCAAAGCCAACGACCGAACCTACGTATCCGTCGTGCCCGCCCTTGAGGCGGCCGAATAACCGGCGAGACCTGAAAATGCAGGATCCCGCCGGTCTCGTCGAACCGGTGGGAGCCTGACACGGCCTTCGGGTCTTGAGCTCCTGGACAGACCGGGGAGACGAGAAGTCTCCCCGGTTTTTCTTTGTCCGCCGTCCCTCAAGGTCACCAGGAGCCCGCCATGACCATCGTCGAGCCGCCGCCCGGCCCCCTCCTGCGGGAGAGCTGTATCCCCGTCCTCGAAACCGCGCGGCTGGTGCTTCGCGTGCCGCAGATCGAGGACGCCGCCGCCATCGCGGAGCATGCCAACAACCGCAAGATCGCGGAGATGACCGCGAACCTGCCCTATCCTTATCGCCCTGCCGACGGCCGTGCCTTCATCGAGCAGGCCAGCGCGAGCGCGGGCACTCATTTCGCCGTGTTCCACAAGCGCGAACAAGGGCCCGAATTCATCGGTATGTGCGGCCTTGCCGTTCGCGCGGGAGAAACCGCGCCGGAACTCGGCTATTGGTTCGGCGAGCCCTTCTGGGGCCGCGGCCTTGCCACCGAAGCAACGCGCGCCGTCATCGATTATGCTTTCACCGAGACCGACGCCGACCGCCTGCTGGGCGCCGCGCGGGTGGTCAATCCCGCTTCGCGAAGGGTGCTGGAGAAGTGCGGCTTCCAATGGTGCGGCGCGGGCCTCTGCCGGGTGAAAGCCCTCGGCGCCTCTGTGCCGGTCGATCGCTTCCAGCTCGACAAGAGCACCTGGGCCTCCTTGCGCGCCTGGGGGTCCACCGCTCTGCCCCGCATGAGCATGGCCCATCATTGAGGGGCGCACGCCGGCCA
>JASBUY010000217.1 GCA_030147645.1 Aquabacter sp.
CACGTGGACGGCTATGACGCCATGATCAAGGGCATCCTGGAGCATTTCTGGAAGGACAAGGAGCGGGTCGCCGGCGAGGGGATCACCCTCATCCCCGGCTTCGACGGCTTCTGCGTCGGCAACAACCGCGAACTGAAGCGCCTGCTGGACCTGATGGGCGTCGAATACACGCTCCTCCAGGACGCCTCCGATACGTATGACACGCCCTCCGATGGCGAGTTCCGGATGTATTCCGGCGGCACGACGCTGGAAGACACAGCCGGCGCGCTCCATGCCAAGGCGGCGATCTCCCTGCAGAAATACTGCACCCGCAAGACCATGGACTTCATCGCCGGGCACGGCCAGGAGGTGGTGAACTTCCACTATCCGCTCGGCATCCGCGGGACCGACGAACTGCTGTTCAAGATTTCCGAGCTGACCGGCAAGGAGATTCCCGAGGCCATCACCCTGGAGCGCGGGCGGCTGATCGACGCCATGGCGGACAGCCAGTCCTGGCTGCACGGCAAGAAGTACGCGATCTTCGGCGACCCGGACGTGGTCTATGGCGTCACCCGCTTCATCCTGGAAACGGGCGGGGAGCCCATCCATTGCCTTGCCACCAACGGCAACAAGCAGTGGGAAGAGGATATGCGCGCGCTGCTCGCCTCCTCGCCCTTCGGCCGGTTAGGCCAGGTGTGGGCGGGCAAGGATCTCTGGCACCTGCGCTCGCTGCTCTTCACCGAGCCGGTGGATTTCATCCTCGGCAATTCCTACGCGAAGTATCTGGAGCGCGACACGGGCACCCCGCTGATCCGCACCGCCTTCCCGATCTTCGACCGCCACCACCATCACCGCTTCCCGCTGATGGGCTACCAGGGCGGCCTGCGCTTCCTGACGACGCTGCTCGACAAGATCTTCGACAAGCTCGACCAGGACACCATCACCCCGGCGAAGACCGACTATTCGTTCGATCTCACGCGCTGATGCGAGCCCCCGCCGCGCGCCTTCTGCGCGCGCGGCGTCCCCCGGACGGGATGCGTCCGAGGCCCTTCCCCGACCGGCAAGGAGCGCACGGCCATGCTGAAGGACAAGATCGCGGACGTCTTCACCGAGCCCGGCTGCGACAAGAACCAGGCGAAGGACACCAAGGCCCGAAAGAAGGGCTGCTCGAAGCCGCTCACCCCGGGCGCCGCGGCCGGCGGCTGCGCCTTCGACGGAGCGAAGATCGTGCTTCAGCCCGTCACCGACGTCGCGCATCTCATCCATGCGCCGCTCGCCTGCGAGGGCAATAGCTGGGACAATCGCGGCGCCGGCTCTTCCGGCTCCGATCTGTGGCGGCGGTCCTTCACCACCGACCTCACGGAACTGGACATCGTGATGGGCCAGGGTGAGCGCAAGCTCTACAAGGCGGTGCGCGAGATCGCGCAGGCGTTCAATCCGCCCGCCATCTTCGTTTATTCCACCTGCGTCACCGCGTTGATCGGCGACGATATCGAGGCAGTGTGCAAGGCTGCCTCCGCCAAATACGGCCTCCCCGTGGTGCCGGTGAATGCGCCGGGTTTCGTGGGCTCGAAGAATCTCGGGAACAAGCTCGCGGGCGAGGCCCTGCTCGACCATGTCATCGGCACCCACACGCCGGACGATGTGGGGCCAAACGACATCAATATCCTTGGGGAATTCAACCTCTCGGGCGAATTCTGGGCGGTGAAGCCGCTGTTCGAGGCGCTCGGCATCCGCATCCGCGCCTGCATTCCGGGTGATGCCCGCTATCTGGATATCGCCGGTGCCCATACCGCGCGGGCCACCATGATGGAATGCTCCACCGCCCTCATCAATCTCGCCCGCAAGATGGAAGAGCGCTGGGGCATCCCCTTCTTCGAAGGCTCCTTCTACGGCATCTCGGACACGTCGGAGGCCCTGCGCCAGACCGCCCGCCTGCTGGTGCGGCAGGGCGCCGACGCGTCCCTTCTCGATCGCACCGAGGCGCTCATCGCACGCGAGGAAGCCATCGCCTGGGCCAAGATGGAGGCCTATCGGCCCCGGCTCGCGGGCAAGCGGGTGCTGCTCAATACCGGGGGGGTGAAGTCCTGGTCGGTGGTTGCCGCGCTTCAGGAGATCGGGATCGAGATCGTCGGAACCTCGGTCAAGAAGTCCACGCTGGAGGACAAGGAGCGCATCAAGCAATTGCTGAAGGACGAGAACCACATGTTCGAGTCCATGGCGCCGCGCGACCTCTACGCGATGCTCGCCGAGAACAAGGCGGACATCATGCTCTCGGGCGGGCGCACCCAGTTCATCGCCCTCAAAGCCAAGATGCCCTGGCTCGACATCAACCAGGAGCGTCATTTCCCCTATGCCGGCTATGACGGCATGGTGGAACTGGTGAAGCGCATTGCGCTCGCCATTGAAAACCCCATCTGGGCGCAGGTGCGCGCATCCGCCCCCTGGGACAAGGACGGGGCGCTTCTCCCCGACGCCGCGGAAGATTGCCTTTCCCCGCAAGCGGGAGAGGGGGCCATCGGCAGCCGAGAAGGCCCCGATCCGCATTTCCTCGCCCATCACCGGAAAAAGTTCGCCGGCGGCGGCGCCGACGATCTGGCCGAGTGCTGAAAGGGGCCGCCATGACACCCGTCACCTCCCTGGCCAAGGCCGCCTCGGTCAACCCGCTCAAATCCAGCCAGCCCCTTGGAGCGGCGCTCGCTTTTCTGGGCGTGGACGGCGCCATGCCGCTGTTTCACGGCTCCCAGGGCTGCACCTCCTTCGCATTGGTCCTGCTGGTGCGGCACTTCAAGGAGACGATCCCGCTTCAGACCACCGCCATGGACGAAGTGGCGACCGTGCTGGGCGGCGCCGACCATCTGGAAGAGGCGATCCTCAACCTGAAGACCCGCACCAAACCGAGCCTGATCGGCGTGTGCACCACGGCGCTCGTGGAGACACGGGGAGAGGATTTCGTGTCGGACGTCGCGACCATCCGTCGACGCAATGCGCAGGCGCTCGACGGGACCGAGGTGGTGCTTGCCCAGACCCCGGACTTCGAAGGGGCGATGGAAGAAGGTTGGACCAAGGCGGTTGCGGCCCTCATCACGGGGCTTGTTCCGGCGCAGCCGGAGCGCATGACGAGCCTCACCCAGGTGAACATCCTGCCCGGCTGGCACCACACGGTGGCGGATCTCGAACATATCCGCGACCTGGTGGAGGCGTTCGGCCTCGATCCCATCATACTGCCCGACATTTCGGGCTCGCTGGACGGCACGGTGCCCGACCGCTGGGTCCCCACCGCGTATGGCGGCACGCTGGTGCCCGACATCCGCGCCATGGGCCGCTCCGCCCATACGATTGCGCTGGCCGAGCATGTGCGGGCACCGGCGCGGCTGCTGGAAGACCGTACGGGTGTCCCCGTCACCCTGTTTGAGTCCCTGTGCGACCTGAAATCGGTCGATCGCTTCATCGCGCTTTTGAGCCGCCTTTCGGGCCGTCCCGTACCGGCGCGGATCCGCCGCGCGCGCAGCCAATTGCAGGACGCGCTGCTCGACGGCCATTTCCATTTTGGCGGGCAGAAGATCGCCATCGCGGCGGAACCCGACCTGCTCTTTTCGCTGGCTCAGGTGTTTTCCGGGCTCGGCGCGGAGATTGCCGTGGCGGTCACCACCACAAGCGGCAATCCCATCCTGCACAAGGTGCCGGCCCGCGAGGTGCTGGTGGGCGATCTCGGGGATTTCGAGGCGCGGGCTGCGGGCTGCGACCTGCTTGTCACCCACAGCCATGGGCGCCAGGCCTCAGAGCGGCTGGGCATTCCGCTGCTGCGCGCCGGCTTTCCCATCTTCGACCGGCTGGGCAGCCAGCACCGCCTGAGCGTCGGCTATGCCGGCGCACGCACCCTCATCTTCGAGGCGGCGAACATCTTCCAGGCCCAGCGCCGCGAACCCACGCCGCAATCCCTCAATCCATTCCGCGACCGCGTCTCGACCGGGGAGGACAGCCATGACAGCCACGCGCAGATTGCGGCTCGTTGACAGCGAGAGCGCCACAACCTTGCCCACCGCCGGACCGGCGATCCGCGTCGCCCTCGCGACGCAGGACATGAAGGGACTGAACGCGCATTTCGGCTCGGCCAAGAAATTCGCCGTCTACGACGTCGGCATCGAAGGCTGGACCTTCGTCGAGACCGTCGCCTTCGACAATGTCTCCGACGAGGGCGGCAAGCATCAGAGCGATGGCGACGACAAGATCACGCCCAAGGTCGACGCGCTGAAGGGGTGCCATCTCCTGTTCTGCCTCGCCATTGGCGGGCCGTCCGCAGCCAAGGTGGTCTCGGCCCGAATCCATCCCATCAAGATTCCCCAGGCCCAGCCCATCGAAGCCGTTCTGGAGCGCACCCGCGAGATGCTCGCCGGGTCCCCGCCCCCTTGGCTGCGCAAGATCCTGACCGAAGCGGGCGCGATCGCCCCCAAGCCCTCCTTCGTGGACGATGAGTGAGAGGACAGCCCCATGACCGATACCCTGACAGCGCCCGATGCCGATGCAGCGGCCCTCGCGACCCCCTTTCTCGTGTGCCTCGTCCGCCTGATGCGGGCGCAGGACACTTATGGAAGCTGGGAGGGCAAGCCCGACGCCAAGATCCTGAAGGACTTCATCGTCACAAAGGAGCAGAGACGGGAAATCCCCATCATGGGCGATCCCGACCCGGACACGCTGTGGCGGATGGAGATGTTCTACACCGCCGTCGGCCTCGCCATCGAGGCACAGACGCAGCTCATCGCCAGCCCCATGATGAAGATGAGCCATGAAGGCTTCGGTCGCGTCCTGCTCACCGCCGGCCGGCTCGTCGTGCTGAACCGCCATCTGCGCGACGTCCACCGCTTCGGGTTCGAGACCCTCGCAAAGCTGGCGGAGGCCGGCACCAAGGCGGTGGACGACGCCGTCGCCTTCATCCGCGCCTATCCCGACGTCGCCCAATTGTGAGGATCGCCGCCATGTCCGACATCGAAACCCTTAAGGCCGAGATCAAGAAGCTCTCCTCCAAGTCCGTGACCTGGAAGATGAACCTGCACGATCTTTCAGAGGACCTGCCCACCAATTGGACGCGCATCCCGGAAGTGGCGCAGGAAACCTATGACACGTTCAAGGCGCTCGACGAGGCCCGTAAGCGCCTCAAGGCGCTCGAATCCCAGCTCGCCTGACCGACCCGAACGAGGAGGACCTGATCATGGCCTTCACAACGCGCGATGGCTCAAATTGGATGCCCGACTATCTCGTCTCCATCGATGCCGCGACCTGCATCGGCTGCGGACGCTGCTTCAAGGTTTGCTCGCGCGACGTGATGCACCTGTGGGGCGTCGGCGAGGACAGCGCCATGCTCGGCAAGGTGGACGAGGATGAGGACGACGATTTCGACGGCGAGCTCGTCGGCAAGGTCATGGTGGTGGACAATGCCGGCGCCTGCATCGGATGCGGCGCCTGCGCCCGGGTCTGCCCCAAGGCCTGCCAGACCCATATGACGGCCGAGAAGGCCGCCGTCCTGGCGGCGTGAGGCGGTCATGGGCCAGCGGGCCGATATGCTCTTCAGCCGGCTCATGGCCGAACATGCCCGCGCGCTGCGCGCGTCCTGGGGCATGAACCCCGCTGCGTGCGCGGCCACCTCCGGCTGGGCCGACCTCACCGACGCCCTGTCCTTCGATGCCCATGTGTTCGCGTGCGCCATTGCGGCGGCGGCGGAGGATGCCGAAGGCGGGGGCGGCGCGCTTGCCGCGTCTCTCGGCCTTACGGCCGAGGCCCTGGAAACCGTGATCGGCCGCTATTTCTCGCCGCAATGTCTTGGCTGGCTCGGGGTGCCCGTCGGCACTCCGCCCGCAGACGAGGAAGCGGGCATGGTGGAAACCCTGCTGCTGTCCCACACCCATCCCACCCACGCGCCGGGGCGCTGGCTCGCGTCGATCATCGCCCGGCGCGCGCTGGAGCCGAACCATCTCTGGCAGGATCTCGGCTTGCGCGATCGCGGAGAGCTGAACCGCCTCCTGGCGACCCATTTCCCGACGCTCGCGGCGGGCAATACGTCCAATATGAAGTGGAAGAAATACTTCTATCGCCAGCTCTGCGCCGAAGAGGGCTTCGTCCTGTGCTCCGCGCCGAGCTGCGCGGCCTGCTTGGATTTCGACGCCTGTTTCGGCGACGAAAGCGGCGAGAGCCGCCTCGCGCGCGCCCGGCGCGCGGCAACGCCGGCCGAAAGCATGGATGGGCTGGCGGCGCGGTGAAGCGCCGCGCCGGCGTCAGATGCTGGAGATGAGGCCGCCGTCGATGCGGATCACCGAGCCCGTCACATAGGAGGCGCGGGCGGAGGCGAGGAAGGCCACCATGTCCGCATATTCCTGCGGCGTGCCGTAGCGTCCGACCGCAATGGAGGCCTGGCTTTCCGCCGTCACTTCTTCCAGCGAGCGACCCTCGCGCTTGGCGCGCTGCTCGTCCAGGAAGGTGATGCGCGGCGTGGCGATGCGGCCCGGCAGAACGATATTTGCGGTGATGCCGTCGCGGCCCACTTCGCGCGCCAGCGTCTTGGACCAGCCCACCAATGACATCCGCAGGGCGTTGGAAATGCCGAGATTCGGGATGGGCGAGATCACGCCGGACGAGGTGGAGGTGATGATCCGGCCCCATTTGCGCTTGCGCATGCCGGGCAGCACATGGTCGGTGAGCGAGATCACCGACAGGACCATGGACTGGAACTGGGCGGCCCACAATTCGGTGGACTGACCGGCCGCCGGGGTGGGGGGTGGACCGCCAGTATTGTTCACCAGAATGTCCACCGGGCCGAGTTCTTCTTCCACCTGGGCGAGAATGGGGGCAATGGCCTCCAGGTCGCCGAGATTCCAGGCGAAGGCGGCGGCGCGCCCGCCATGGGCCATGATGTCGGCGGCGGTCAGGTCCGCCGCCGCGCCGTCGAGATCGGCCACGGCCACCGTCGCGCCTTCGCGCGCCAGCGTGCGCGCGATGGCGCCGCCCAATCCGCCGCCGGCTCCGAGCACCAGCGCAATCTTTCCGGTCAGCCCGAGATCCATGGCACAGTCCTCCCAACCTATTACCACCGACATCTAAAGCAAGGTGGGGCGTCCTTCCACCGGAAACCCATCCAAATCCAGGCCCATCCCCCGCCCGCTTTCGCTTGCCCCGCACCATGTGCGCAGGCATGGAGATGTCTCCGCTCTTTTTGGACGCATTGCATGAAGATCGCCCTTTTCAAAAGCCATGCGCCGCTGTTCCTCGCGGTGTTCCTGGACATCCTCTCGTTCGGCCTCATGTATCCGCTGATCGTCGGCCTGTTCGACGGCACCGGGCTGGGCGACCAGGGTTTTGGTGCGGTGGTCACGCCCCAGAATCGCGACACCCTCATGGCGCTCGCCTTTGCTCTGTTCCCGGTGGGGGCCTTTTTCGGCTCCGCCCTCTTGGGCGATCTGTCCGATGCACTCGGGCGGCGGCGCACGCTTTTGACCTGCATGGCGGGCCTGTCCGCGGCCTATGGGCTCATGTGGCTGTCCCTGGTGGTGGATCAGATCTGGCTGTTCTTCGCCGGCCGCGTCCTTGCCGGGCTTATGTCGGGCACCGCCCCCATCGCCCAGGCGAGCATGGTGGATGCGGTGGACCCCGAGGAGCGCGGCGCCGCCATGGCGCAGGTGACGGTGGTCAACACGGTGGGCCTGATGGCCGGCCCGGCCATCGGGGGCCTGCTCGGCCATCTCGATCTACGCCTGCCGCTCGCCGTGGCGCTGGTTCTGTGCGCGCTCAATGCGGTGTTGCTCGCCCGGGCCAAGTTCGGCGCTGAGACGCGGCTGCGCCCCTTCCATTTCGACTGGCGCCAGCCCTTCCTGCTGTTCGTGCGGCTGAAGGACCGGCCCGCGGCACTCCCTCCGCTCGCTTCCTTCTTTCTCTTTCAGCTGGGTTTCCTCATCTATTACACATTCATATTGGTGCAGATGCAGCGCGCGCACGGCTTCTCCACCGCCGGCATCGGCCTGTTCTCCGTCAATATGGGGGTCGGCTTCATGCTGGGCTCGGCGGTGGCCTATGGGCCGGTCTCGCGCTGGCTGAAGGAAGAGCGCCGCATTGCCATTCTGGGCCATGCCATTTGCGGGTCTCTGCTGCTGGTGAGCGCGCTACCGGTGAGCGCGGCGGTCCAGGTCGCGCTGGCGCTCGGCATCTGCATCGCCAATGTGTTCGGCTACGTGTCGCTGCTCTCCGCCGCCTCCGGCCTCGTGGACGAGACCGAGCGGGGCTGGGTGCTGGGGCTCTCCAGCGCGGCGGTCGCGGTGTGCGTGTTCATAGCGGGGCTGATGACGCAGCTTCTGGCGATCCTGCCGCCCGCCCCCTTCCTGGCGCTCGGCGGGGTCCTGGTGCTGCTCGCCATCCTGCCCGCGCGCGCCATAGCGCCGACGCAGGCGCCGCAATAGCGCGCCGGCGCGTCTCAGAGGGGCGTCAGCGCTTGCCGATGGCCGCGCCCACAAAGGCCATGAGCGCCTGGCTATAGGCGCCGGGACTGACCTTCCGGCGGCGATACTTCGACCGCTTCACATACCAGTCCTGAAGCATGGGCTTTAGCAGCGCCGCCGTCATCTCCACGTCCGCGATCTCGAAATCGCCGGCCGCTTTCCCATCCGCCAGCACCTGTGCGATCAGCCCTTCCGTGCGCTGCTCGCTCGCCACCGCCAGCGCCCGCGCCTCGGGCGGAAAGCTCTTTGCCTGCATATAGGCGAAGGTGAACCAGGGCAGCATGGCCTCGGTCAACGCCACATGACCCGCCACGAGCCAGCGCAGGCGCTCGGGCGGGGGAAGCTCGGCGGGCGGATGGCCCAGCGCCTCCTCCACCACCTCCGACACAGTGCCCAGCACCATGAGAAGCAGAGTCTCCTTGGAATCGAAATAGGCATAGAGCGCGCCCATGCTGAGACCGGTCTCTTTGGAGAGGTCCCGCAGGCTCATGGAATGAAAGCCGACGCGATTGGCGAGCGCGAGGGTGCAGTCCACGATCCGGGCGAGGCGCTGGGTCGCCACATGGGCCTTCTTGACCCGGATCGTGTCGCCATGGCGCGCCAGGATGCGGGCCGCCAGCGCCTCCAGGGACAGATCGAGGCGGGCCGTCGGCGCATCGCCGCGCGGGGGGACAGGTTTCGGCTGGGTCAACGCTTGCGCTCCGGGCCTCGCTCAGGTCGATCTCCAGCCCCTATTGCACGCCGGGACGGGCGCCGTCTATAAAGCGAGCGCTCGCTCGTAAAATAAGATGCCCTCCAAAGGGCCATGGGAGGCCGCATGAGTTTCACCGTCACGCTCGAAGGGCGCACCGCGCTCGTCACCGGCGCATCGCAGGGGCTCGGGGCGCATTTCGCGCAAAAGCTCGCCGCCTCAGGCGCCAAGGTCGCCGTGGCCGCGCGCAAACGGGCGGACTGCGAGGCCCTGGCCGAGCGCATCTGCGCGGATGGCGGAACCGCCATGGCCGTCACCCTCGACGTCACAGACAGCCTCTCGGCGGAAGGCGCCCTGGACAGCGTGATCCAGGCCTGGGGGCGGCTCGACATTTTGGTGAACAATGCCGGCGTCACCAGCACCAAGGCGCTGCTTGAGGAGGAAGAGGCGGTCTGGGACCGCATCATGGACACCAATCTCAAGGGCGCCTTTCTCATGGGTCAGGCCGCCGCCCGCGCCATGGCGCGCGATGGGAAGGGCGGCACCATCGTCAATGTGGCCTCCATCCTCGGCCACCGGGTGGCCGGGCATGTCTCGGCCTATTGCGCCTCCAAGGCGGGACTGGTGCAACTGACCAAGTCCATGGCGCTCGAATGGGCGCGCCACAAGATTCGCGCCAATGCGCTGTGCCCCGGCTATGTGGAAACGGACCTCAACCGGGACTTCTTCGCGAGCGAGGCGGGCGGCGCCCTCGTGAAACGCATTCCCTATCGCCGCCTTGGCCAAGTTTCCGATCTCGACGGCCCGCTCCTGTTCCTGTGCTCCGACGCCTCCGCCTATGTCACCGGGACCAGCCTGGTGGTGGATGGCGGGCATCTCGTCTCCTCCCTCTGAGGCTTACCCATGGACTTCACCCTCTCCCCGGCCCTTGAGGACCTGCGCGCCCGCATCGCGGACTTCGTCGCCCGCGAGATCCTGCCGCTGGAAGACGACCCCGCTTCCTATGACGCGCACGAGAACATCCGCTCCGATTTGCTGGGCGAGATGCGCGCCAAGGCCCGCGCGGCGGGGCTCTGGTGCCTGCAGCTTGCGCCCGAAACCGGCGGGCTCGGCGTCGGCCGCATGGGCATGGCAGTCTGCTATGAGGAGATGAACCGCTCCATCTTCGGGCCGGTCATCTTCAATTCCGCCGCGCCCGACGATGGCAACATGATGCTGCTGGAAAAGGTGGCGACGCCCGCGCAGAAGGCCCGCTGGCTCGACCCGGTGGTGCGCGGCGAGGTGCGTTCCGCCTTCGCCATGACCGAGCCCCATCCCGGCAGCGGCTCCGACCCCTCCATGATGCTGACGCGGGCGGAAAAGCAGCCGGACGGCTCCTATCGCATCCATGGCCGCAAATGGTTCATCACCGGCGCGGGAGAGGCGGCGCATTTCATTCTCATGGCCCGCACGTCGGACGATCCACGCAAGGGGCTGACCGCCTTCCTGTTCCACCGCGACCAGCCCGGCTGGCGCATCGTGCGCCGCATTCCCATCATGGGTCCGGAGGAGCATGGCGGGCATTGCGAACTGGAGTTCGACGGCCTCACCATCGCCCCCGAGGACGTGCTGATGAAGGAAGGCGACGGCCTGAAGGCGACGCAGATCCGCCTCGGCCCGGCGCGCCTGACGCATTGCATGCGCTGGCTGGGCCTTGCCAAGCGCTCCATGGAAATCGCCCGCGCCTATGCGGATGTGCGTGAAGGCTTCGGCGTGAAGCTTGCGGATCGCGAGAGCGTGCAGTTGAAGTTCGGCCAGACGGCGATGAACATCGAGATCGGCCGCCTCCTGGTGATGAAGGCGGCCTTCGCCCTCGACCAGGGCAGCCGGGCGCGCAAGGAAATCTCCATGGCCAAGATCCAGGCCGCCAACACGCTGCACCAGGCGGTGGACATGGCGATCCAGATCAATGGCGCGCGGGGCTATTCCAAGGACACGGTCCTGGAATGGATCTACCGCTACGCCCGCCAGGCGCGTCTCGTGGACGGAGCGGACGAAGTCCATCAGATGGTGCTCTATCGCTTCCTCGCCGAAGAAGGGACGGGCTTCTGGCGCTGGCCGGTGGGGACGGCATGAACGGCCCGGCACCCATGATCGACGCCGCGCGGCTCGACGCCTTTCTGCGTGGCGCGCTGCCAGGCCTTGAGGGCATGCCCCGCGTCGCGCCCATTTCGGGCGGGCAGTCCAACCCCACCTTCTTCGTCACCTATGAGAACCGCGCCTTGGTGCTGCGCAAGCAGCCGCCGGGCGAGCTTCTGCCCTCCGCCCATGCGGTGGACCGCGAGCACCGCATCATCAGCGCGCTCGCGGCGACCGACGTGCCGGTGCCGCCCGCGCTCCTCTATTGCGATGACCGCTCCGTGGTGGGCACGCCCTTTTACGTGATGGACAAGGTGGAGGGCCGGGTCTTCCACGACTGCACCTTGCCGGGCGTAGCCCCGGCGGAGCGCCACGCCATGTATCTCGCCATGGCCCGCACCCTCGCCGCCCTGCACAATGTGAACGCGGAGCAGGCGGGCCTTGGCGACTATGGCCGCCCGGGCAATTATTTCGCCCGGCAGGTGAGCCGCTGGAGCCGCCAGTGGGAGCAGATCCGCACCCGCGACGACGCCAATATCGAGCGGCTGATTCAATGGCTGCCGGACAATATCCCTGAGGACGAGACCAGCGGCATCGTCCATGGCGACTATCGCATCGGCAATCTCCTGTTCCATCCCACCGAGCCGCGCGTGGTGGCGGTGCTGGACTGGGAATTGTCCACGCTCGGCCATCCGCTGGCCGACCTTGCCCACAGCGCCATGGCCTGGGTGTCCTCGCCGGACGAGTATGGGGGCATTGCGGGACTTGATCTTGATGCACTGCAAATTCCCTCGCGCGATGCCTATGTGGCAGCGTATGAAGGGGTGGCGCGCCACGGCGCGCGGCTTCGCCCCTTTCACATGGCCTTCGCCCTGTTCCGTTGGTCCATGATCTTCGAGGGCATCGCCGCGCGGGCCAAGGCCGGCACCGCCTCTGCGGACAATGCCGCTGAGACCGGGCGCCTCGCGGCCGCCTTCGCGCAACGCGCGGTGGATGAGATCTGAGGACCGAACGAGGGAGGAGCGCGGATGCGCGAGAAGGTTTGGGCGGACGCGAAAAGCGCCCTTGACGGGGTGCTGAAGGACGGAATGGTGATCATGGCCGGCGGCTTCGGCCTGTGCGGCATTCCCGAGCACCTCATCACCGCCATCAAAAATTCGGGCGTGAAGGACCTGACCTTCATCTCCAACAATTGCGGCGTGGATGATTTCGGCCTCGGCATCCTGCTCGCCAATGGGCAGGTGAAGAAGATGATCTCGTCCTATGTGGGCGAGAACAAGCTGTTCGAGCGCCTGTATCTCGACGGCAAGCTGGAACTGGAGCTGAACCCGCAGGGCACGCTGGCCGAGCGCATCCGCGCAGGCGGCGCCGGCATCGGCGGCTTCTACACCAAGACTGGCGTCGGCACCGTGGTTGCCGAGGGCAAGCCCACCCGCGAGTTCGACGGCCATACCTATGTGCTGGAGACCGGGCTGACCGCCGACCTCTCCATCATCAAGGCCTGGAAAGGCGACCGCGAAGGCAATCTGATCTATCGGAAGACCGCGCGGAACTTCAATCCCATGATGGCTACCGCCGGCCGCCTCGTGGTGGCGGAAGTGGAGGAACTGGTGGACACCGGCGCCCTCGACCCGGACCACATCCACACGCCGGGCCTTTATGTGGACCGCCTGATCGTGGGCGACCATTTCGAGAAGCGGATCGAAAAAGTCATCACCCGTCCCCGCGAAGGGGCCACCGAGGGAGCGCGCTGACATGGCCTGGACCCGCGAACAGATGGCGGCGCGCGCCGCGCGCCAGATCGAGGACGGCTTCTACGTCAATCTCGGCATCGGCATTCCGACGCTCGTCGCCAATGCCCTGCCCGAGGGCATGGACGTGAGCTTCCAGAGCGAGAACGGCATGCTCGGCATCGGCCCCTTCCCCTATGAGGGCGAAGAGGACCCCGACCTTATCAATGCCGGCAAGCAGACCATCACGGAGATCGATTCGACCTCCTATTTCTCCAGCGCCGATGCCTTCGCGATGATTCGCGGCGGCCACATGGACCTGTCCATCCTCGGCTCCATGCAGGTGTCGGAGACCGGCGACATCGCCAACTGGACCGTGCCCGGCAAGATCGTGAAGGGCATGGGCGGCGCCATGGACCTCGTGGCCGGCGCGCGCAAGGTGATTGTGCTCATGGAGCATGTGGAGCGCTCCGGCGCCCCCAAGCTGCTCAAGGCCTGCACCCTTCCGCTGACCGGCACCAAGGTGGTGGACATGGTCATCACCGACCTTGCAGTGTTCGAGTTCGAAAAGCGCGGCGGGCCGCTGCGCCTCATCGAACTCGCCCCCGACGTGACGTTGGACGAAGTGAAGGCCAAGACCGAAGCCGCGTTCGAAGTGGCGCTGGAAAAAGCCGACGCCTGATCTCAGGCTCTTGAGCCGCCGGGCGCCAAGGCGCCCGGCGGCCGCATTCCTCGCTTTGCCGCTTACAAGCCGGCCCCTCGGGCGGAAATGGGCCATAGCGCCTCCACCCGTCCCTCGCGTACCCCCACAAACCAGTCGTGCAGATTGACGGTCGGGTCCACATGGCCCGGCAGCAGGATCACTCGGTCGCCCACCGCGAGGGGACGCCCTTCCGGCTGGCGCAGGAGGGTGTGCTCGTCCGACATGCCCAGCACCTCGGTCGACGGACTGACCGGCACCGGCGGGCCACTATCCACCGCCGCGCCTTTATAGCCCACATCCAGCACCGCCTGGCCCGGCACCGCCGTACTGATTACGGTGGCATGCAGCGTCAGCGCATGGGCGAAGACCGGCCCGTCAAAGGCGTTGCGGGCATAGTCCGCGTCCATGAGCGCATAGGAGCCGGGCTGGAGCTCGGTATAAAGGCCGGAGGTGAGTTCGAGGGCGAAGGTGCCGGTGCCAGCCCCCGTCACCAGCGGACAGGGAATGCCGGCTCCCTCCAGCATGGACTTGGCGATGCGCGCCCGCTCCACCGCATGGCCGATGGCGGCCCGGCGGGCCTGCGGGTCGCGCAGATGCTGGGCCTTGCCGTGATAGGCCTGGAGGCCGGCGAATGTGAGGCCCGGCACCGCTCCAATGGCGCGCGCCAGATCGACCAGTTGCGGGCCGACGGGCAGGCCGCACCGCCCTTGTCCCACATCGATCTCCACCAGCACATCAAGCCGGGCGGACATCCCCTCCAGCGCCGTGGCAAGGCGCGCCACCTGTTCAGGGCCGTCCACGCACAGGCCGATGCGGGCCGTTTGGCTGAGGGCCGCGAGGCGGCGCAGCTTGCGCGGGTCGACAACCTCGTTGGTAAGCAGAATGTCGGGAATCCCGGCGGCGGCGAACACTTCCGCCTCGTCGACCTTCTGGCAGCACACGCCGACGGCGCCCATCGCCATCTGGCGCAGCGCGATTTCGGGGCATTTGTGCGCCTTGGCGTGAGGGCGCAGCCGCACGCTGGAGGACGCGACCGCCTCCGCCATGGTGGCGAGGTTGCGCTCGAACAAATCCAGATCGATGACGAGAGCCGGGGTTTCGATCTCGGCGAGGGGGGCGCCGATCTCGGCGGGCGGACGCGGTGGCATGGGGCTCGATCTCAAAAGGCGCCCGACGCGGCGCGACTCAGCCTAAAGCACTTTAGCCCGGGGTGAATATGGCGCGCCACCCGGGGCACGCGGCGGCGCGCATTGACTTGTGGCAATCCGGCTTCCAATGCTGCCCGGGCAGCGGAGGCATATCGATGGCGGGTCGGGCAACAGGCATCTTTACCGGCATCATCGCCATGATCGCCCTCGGCGCGGCCCTGAACATGGCGCAGAGCGTGTTCACGCCGGTCGCCTTCGCCCTGTTCATCATCGCCATCGTCTGGCCGGTGCAGAAGCGTCTGCAAACGCGCATGCCCCCGCTCGCCGCCGTGCTGGTGACGCTTCTGGTAACGCTGGCCGTGGTCGGGTCGGTCCTGTCCACCGTGGTCTGGGGCGTCGGCCATGTGGGCCAATGGGTGTTCGCCAATCTGGCGCGCTTTCAGTCGGTCTATGAGCAGGGCACCGATTGGCTGGAGGGCCACGGCTTCGTCATGGCGGGCCTGTTCGCCGACAATTTCGACGTGCGCTGGATGCTGCGCGTGATCCAGGATGTCTCAAGCCGGCTTAATACCCTTGCTTCCTTCCTCGTCATCACCTTCGTCTATGTGCTGCTCGGCCTGTTGGAAGTGGACGTCCTGCGCCGTCAGGTGGTGCGCCTGAAGCGGGCCGATATCGGCGCCTATCTGGTTGCCGCGACGGCGGATTCGGCGCGCAAGCTCCAGGTCTATATGTGGGTGCGCACGCTCATGAGCATCGCCACAGGCATCGTGGTCTGGGCTTTCACGCTCATGGCGGGGCTGGAACTCGCGACCGCCTGGGGCGCCATAGCCTTCGCCATGAACTACATCCCCTTCATCGGGCCGTTCGTGGCAACCCTCCTGCCGACCCTGTTCGCGGTGGTGCAGTCCGGCTCCTGGGAACTGGCGGCGCTGGTCTTCTGCTGCCTCAACATCATCCAGTTCCTCACCGGCAGCTATCTGGAGCCGCGCATCGCCGGCAAGGCGCTGGCGGTCTCGCCCTTCATGGTGCTGCTCGGCGTGTTTGTCTGGAGCTTCATCTGGGGCCTGCCCGGCGCCTTTATCGGCGTGCCGATCCTGATCGTCGCGCTCACCTTCTTCGCTCACAGCGCCACCTATCACTGGGTGGCCGACCTCCTCTCGGGCCAAGAGCCGGCCGAGCCCGAACCGGACGAAGTGAGGCAGGGCGCGCCGTAAAAAGGTTCAGCCCCGCCGGTCTTCCCGCACCAGGTCCAGCAGCGCCTCCTCGGCGCGGGAGCGGTAGCGGTCGGCATGGCGCAGGATGAAGAAGGAACGGGCGGGAAAGGCCAGCGGCACCAGGAACAGGGCGCCGGTGGCGAGCCCCGCCTCCACCACCAGCTCTGAAATGACCGTCGCACCCGCGCCGGCGACCACCGCACTCAGCACCGCCTCGTTGGAGGGAAATTCCAGCGTCACCTTGAGGTCACGCGGATCGACGCCATAGGCGCGGCATCCATCCTCAAACATCTGCCGCGTGCCTGAGCCGCGCTCGCGCATCACCCAGTCGGTGGTGACGAGGTCGGCGGCAGCGATGTCCGTGCGCCCCGCCCAGGGATGGGCGCGGCCCACCACCAGGACCAGCCGGTCTCCCGGCACGGCGAGCCGCACCAAAGGCGCCTCGCTGACTTCACCCTCCACAAAGGCGAGGTCGGCCTTCCCTTCCATCAGGGCCGCGACCCCTTCGGCGGTGTTGCCGATCTCAACTTTGAGGGCGATGCCAGGATGGAGCGCGCGATAGCGCGCGATGCGCGGGCCGAGCCAGTAATTGGCGATGGTCTGGCTGGCATGGACGGACAGCGTGCCGCGCCGAAGGCCGGAAATGTCGTTCAGCACCGCCTCGGCCCGCGACACCCGCTCCAGGATGGCCCGCGCCTCGATGAGGAAGAGATGGCCCGCCTCGGTCAATTCGATCCGCCGGCCCACGCGATGAAAGAGGTGCGTGCCGCAGCTCGCCTCCAGCGCGCCGATGGAGGCGCTGACCGCCGGCTGCGTCATGTTGAGCCGCTCGGCCGCCCGCGTCATGTGAAGCTGCGCCGCGACTTCCACGAAGACGCGCAATTGCTCGAAGGTCATCCCGTCCCTGCCGACGCTTGCCGCGAGGCGCGTGAGGCCTCGATTGGGGCGCAGCCCGCCGAGCCCGCCCGACCTCTTTCTACAGGCAAGTATCGGAGATTAGAAGGACGGGCAGCATTGTGCGGCCCGAGCCGGCGCGCCTCACACGAGGCTCACCAGCCCATAGGCGCCCACCGACGCCACCAGGGTCGCCACGCCGCCGAGCGCGAGCGGCTTCAATCCCTTGGCCTTGAGCTTGCGCAGATCGCTGTCGAGACCGATGGCCGAGAGGGCCACCGCCAAGAGGAAAGTGGTGATCGGCGCGGCAATTGCCTTGGTCTCCGCCGGCAGGATGCCGAGGCTGTTGATGCCGATCACACCGATAAAGGCGAAGACGAACCACGGAACGGGCGCGGAAGCTTCCGCCGAGGCCTCGCGCCGGCGCGCCAGGAAAGCAAGAGACAGCACCAGGGGTGCCAGCAGCATCACCCGCGTGAGCTTTGCGATGGTGCCCACCTCGCCGGCCTCCTGCCCGCCCTGGAAGGCGGCGGCCACCACCTGCGCCACCTCATGCACCGAGGCGCCGGTCCACAGGCCATAGGCGTGGCTGCTCATGCCCAGCAGCGGCAGGAGCAAGGGATAGACGAACATGGCGATGGAGCCGAACAGCGTCACGCAGGCCATGGCATAGGCCACGTCCTCGTCGCTGCCGCGCGTTACCGTATTGGTGGCGACGATGGCCGAGGCGCCGCACACGGCCGTCCCGGCCGCGATCAGCTCCGTCAGCCCCCGCTCCACTCCCATCAGGGCGCCGATCCATTTGGTGGCGAGGAAAATCAGGAGCAGCGTCGCCGCCACCGCAGCAAATCCGGCCGCGCCCACATCCGCCACCTGTCCGAACGTGACCTGGAGCCCGAGCAGGATGATGGCGAAGCGCAGGATGGGCCGGGCGGCGAATTTCAGGCCGGGCTTCGCGGCGGCGGGGATCTTCACCACCGTGTGCGCCGCCATGCCCATGAACACGCCGAGCACCAGGGGGCTCACCAGCGTGAAGCCGGTCACCGCGCGCAGCACATAAGCGAGCACCGTGACGCCGGTGGCGAGGGCAAGGCCCGGCGCCAGCGCCTTCAGCCGTTCGGCGGCGGGTACATTGAGCCTCGGCTTATGGGCGACGTCCATGGCGGCAGACCTTGGGGAATTCACATTTGATCCCAAACAAAGCAGCGTCTCGGCTCCGCGCCCATCAAATTCTCATTATGGGTTTGATCCGGCTTTCTTATTCATCGGGACTGACCACGGTTGTGTCGGCCGCGTGACATGATCTGGCGCAACGACGCGCGGGAGTGACGAAGGGAGGATGGCGCACCTGCTGAAGGGAACCGACCCGTGTCCTTCCTCACGCCCCATGGCCGCCCGACCGCCGAAGGACAATCACCTTGGGGAGCGGGCGAGGCCGCCCCTTCGGCGCCGCCCGCCGAAAAGCTCGTCATCCGCAACGTCGACTATTTCTATGGGACGACCCAGTCCCTGTTCCAGGTGAGCCTGCCCATCCAACGCAACAGCACGACGGCACTGATCGGTCCGTCCGGCTGCGGGAAATCCACGCTGCTGCGGGTTCTGAACCGGATGTATGAGCTGTATCACGACCAGAAAGTGAACGGCGAGGTGCTCATGGATGGCGAGGACATCCTCGCACCGAGCCTCGACCCCATTCTGGTGCGGCGGCGCATCGGCATGGTGGCCCAGAAGCCGACCCCCTGTCCCATGTCCATCTTCGACAATGTGGCCCTCGGCGTGCGGTTGAACGAGGAGCTGAAGCCGGCCGACCTCAAGATCCGCGTGGAATGGGCGCTGCGCCGCGCCGCTCTATGGGACGAAGTGAAGGACATTCTCCCGGGCAGCGGCCTCAGTCTGTCCGGAGGGCAGCAGCAGCGCCTGTGCATCGCCCGCACGCTGGCGGTGCGGCCCGAAGTGATCCTGCTGGACGAGCCCTGTTCCGCCCTCGACCCGCTCTCCACCGCCAAAATCGAAGAGACCATGGACGAGTTGAAGGCTGATCACACACTCATCATCGTCACCCACAACATGCAGCAGGCGGCCCGCGTCTCGGACCATACCGGCTTCATGTTCCTTGGGCGCCTGATCGAGTTCGAGGCCACAAATACGCTCTTCACGGCCCCCAAGGACGAGCGCACCCTACGTTATGTGACGGGCCGCTTCGGCTGAACCGGCGAGACCTTATCCATGCGTGCCATGATCCTGCGGCGCTCCGGGATGCCGCTGGAGCCTATCGAGATGCCCGACCCGGCTCCCGGCTCGGGCGAAGTCCAGATCCGCATCACCGCATGCGGCGTCTGCCGCACCGATCTGCACCTGGTGGACGGCGAATTGCCGGAGGCGCGCCTGCCGGTCATTCCCGGCCACGAGATCGTCGGCCGCATCTCGGGTCTCGGTGAGCGCGTCACCGGGCTGGCCCTCGGCGAACGGGTGGGCGTGGGCTGGCTCGGGCGCACCTGCCAAACCTGCGCCTTTTGCCGCTCCGGTCGCGAGAATCTGTGCGATGCGCCTCTCTTCACCGGCTGCACCCGCAATGGAGGCTTTGCCACCCACACCGTTGCCGATGCCCGTTTCGTCTATCCGCTGGGCGAAATGGGAGACGATGCGCGGGTGGCCCCGCTTCTGTGCGCGGGGCTGATCGGCTGGCGATCCCTGGTGATGACGGGCAGCGCCAAGACCATCGGCATCTATGGCTTCGGCGCGGCGGGCCACATCATTCTTCAGGTGGCCCGCTGGCAAGGACGGCAGGTGTTCGTCTTCACCAAGCCGGGCGACACGGCCGCGCAGGATTTCGCCCGCGCGCTCGGCGCCGAATGGGTCGGCGGATCAACCGATGCGCCGCCAACCCCGCTCGATGCCGCAATCCTCTATGCGCCGGCCGGCGAACTGGTTCCCCTCGCCTTGAAGGCCGTGGCGAAGGGCGGGCGCGTCGTGTGCGGCGGCATCCATATGAGTGACATTCCGAGCTTTCCCTATCGCCTGATCTGGGGCGAGCGGCAGGTGCTCTCGGTCGCCAATCTCACCCGCCTCGACGCGCGGGAATTCCTGACCGTTGCTGCGAAGGCGGGCATCGAGACCCGCGTCACCTGCTACCCCCTGGATGAAGCAAACCAGGCGCTGGAGGATTTGCGGGCGGGCCGGCTGACCGGCTCCGCCGTTCTCATTCCCTGATCCCTCTTATAGGGCGATGAGCGTGCGCCCCCGCACCTCGCCTTTCAGGATCGGGTCCGCAAGGGCAATCACCTCTTCGAGCCCGACCTCTCGCGTCATCTGGGCAAAGTCCTCAGCGGTCAGCAAATCCGCGAGCCGGGTCCAGACGGCGCCGCGCCGCGCGGTGGGATAGGCGACCGAGTCCACCCCGAGCAGCGCCACATTGCGCAGAATGAAGGGGAAGACCGTGGTGGGCAGATCGCTGCCGCCCGCAAGGCCGCAGGCCGCGACCGCCCCGCCATAGGCGGTGGCGGCCAGCACATTGGCAAGCACCGTGCCGCCCACCGTATCCACCGCCCCCGCCCAGGTCTCGCTCTGGAGCGGCTTTCCCGACGCCGCATAGGCCGCCCGCTCGACGATGTGGGTGGCACCCAAGCCCCGTAGATAATCAGCCTCGGCCGGGCGGCCGGTGAGCGCGCTGACCTCGTATCCGAGGCGCGAGAGCAGGCGCACCGCGACGCTGCCGACACCCCCCGCCGCGCCCGTGACCAGCACTTTCGCGCCCGGGGCAAGGCCATGGCGCTCCAGGGCCTCGACGCACAGCATTGCGGTAAAGCCCGCGGTCCCGATCACCATGGCGTCGCGCGCTGTGAGGCCCGGCGGCAGCTTCACCAGCCACTCGCCCTTAACCCGCGCGCGCTCGGCAAAGCCACCCGACCAGGTCTCGCCCACACCCCAGCCGGTGAGCACCACCGCATCGCCGGGTGTGAAATCGGGGTGGCTGCTGGCGCGCACCGTGCCGGCGAGATCAATGCCCGGCACCATGGGAAAGGTGCGCAGGATGCGTCCCAGGCCCTTCAAGGCGAGGCCGTCCTTATAATTCAGCGACGAATAGGCGACGTCGAGCGTGACATCGCCGTCCGGCAGGTCCGCCTCGCGGATCATCTCCAGGGCAACGCTCTGACCGGCGTCGCTCTTGCGGGCCATGATCGCCCGGAAGGTGTCGGTGCTCATGTGCGGCGGGCCTCCCTTATCGCTCTTCGGCGAGGGAGGCACTGAAGCCCAAAGGTGGCTGCCCCGCAATGCGGTGCGTCATCCGCTCATCGCGCGGAGACGGCAGAGTGGGAACCGAGGCGCCGCCGGCGCGGTTTTCTGCTAGGGTGAAGCACGGGAGGCTTTTCATGGGTATCATCTGGACGGTGTTGATCGGCTTCGTGGTCGGGCTGGTGGCGAAATTCTTCTATTCCGGCGCCAACGAACCGCGCGGCTTCATTCTGACCACGGTGCTCGGCATCGTCGGCGCTTTGGTCGCGACCTATCTCGGCCAGGCGATCGGCTGGTATCAGGCCGGCGAGAGTGCGGGCTTCATCGGCGCCATCGTCGGCGCGCTCATCGTCCTGCTCGCCTGGGGCCAACTGGCTCGGCGTGTGTAAAGCGAGAGCCCGGCTCAGGTTCCGAAAGCCCCTCCTCCATGACGCGACTTTATACGGCGGCCGAGGTTGAAGCCGCGCTGGACTATCCGCGCCTCGTCGCGGCATTGCGGGAGGCCTTCGCGGCGCCCGGCGAGGCCATGCCGGTGCGCCAGTCGTATGACGTGGGAACGGCAGCGGCGCCCGGGCATCTCCTCACCATGCCGGCCTGGCGGCGGGGCGAGGCGATCGGCACCAAGCTCGTCACCATCTTTCCCGAGAATGCGGCGCGGGGCCTCGGCTCCGTCTCCTCGCTCTATGTGCTGTTCGACGGGGTGACCGGCGCCGCCCGCGCCATTCTGCCCGGGGACGAACTCACCAATCGCCGCACCGGCGCCACCTCCGCTCTCGCTTCCTCCTTCCTCTCACGACCGGACAGCCGGACCCTCCTCGTGGTGGGGAACGGGCATGTGGCCTTCCACGCGGCGGAAGCCCATAGCGCGGTCCGCCCCATCGAACGCGTCCTGGTCTATGGGCGCACGCCTGAGAAGGCCGACGCGTTCACAGCGAAGCTTGCGGGGCGTCTCGGGGCGGGTCGCGAGGTGCGTCGGATCGCCGATCTTCCCGCCGCCTGCGCGGACGCGGACATCATCTCCTGCGGCACCACCGCCCGCACGCCGCTGATCCTCGGCGCGCATGTGCGGCCGGGCACCCATATCGACCTCGTCGGCGCCTTCACCCCGCAGATGCGCGAGAGTGACGACGCGCTGGTGGCGAACAGCGCCGTCTATGGCGATACGCGCGGCGGCGTGCTGGCGGAAGCGGGGGATCTGCTCCAGCCCATCGCCTCCGGCGCGTGGCGCGCCGAGCTTTTCCAGGGCGACCTGCATGATCTCTGCGCGGGCCGTGTTACGGGACGCACGTCGCCCGAACAGATCACACTCTTCAAGTCGGTCGGCGCCGCGATCGAAGATTTGACCGCCGCCATGCTGGTGGTCGCGCGCGAGACACCCTGAGGCGGCTCAGCGCGCCAGCATCGCGCGCGCGCGCTCCAGATCCTCGGGCGTGTCCACGCCGAGCGGCACCTCGTCCACCTCCATGGCGTCGATGCGCATGCCGGCCTCAAGCGCCCGCAATTGCTCCAGCTTTTCACGCTGCTCCAGCGGCGAGGGCGAGAGGGCGACGAACCGCTCGAGAGCCGCGCGCCGCCAAGCATACAGCCCGATATGATGATACAGCGGCCCCTCGCCCCAGGGGGCCGTGGCGCGGGTGAAATAAAGCGCGCGGAAACGCCGCCCGCCGAGCGGGGAGCCGACCATCTTCACCACGCTCGACGCAGTGCGCTCCTCATCGCGCGTGATCACGGCAACCGGCGTGCCGATCGCCACCTCGGCATCCTTCAGCGGGGCGAAGGTCGCGCGGATGGTCTCGGCCGCCACCGTCGGCAGGTCGCCCTGCACATTGATGATGGCATCGAAGCGTCCGTCGGGATCGATGGCCTGGAGCGCCTCGAAGATGCGGTCGGAGCCTGAGGGATGATCGGCGCGGGTCATGACCGCCTGCCCCCCCGCCGCCCGCACCGCCTCTGCAATGGCGGGGTCGTCGCAGGCCACGTGAACGGGCGCGAGATCCGCCTCCACCGCCCGCCGCCACACCTCGACGATCATGGGCGCGCCATGAATGTCCAGCAGCGGCTTGTTGGGCAGGCGCGTAGCGGCGAGGCGCGCGGGGATCAAAATGACCGGATTCACGCCGCACCCTCAAGCTGCGCCTTGCTCAGGCGGTCCAGCGCCACGAGATCGCGCATCATGGGCTCGAAGGCTTTCAGCGGCACCATGTTCGGCCCGTCTGAGGGAGCATGGTCCGGGTCGGGATGGGTCTCGATGAAGAGACCGGCAACGCCCACCGCCACCGCCGCGCGGGACAGAACGGGCACGAATTCGCGCTGCCCGCCCGACGACGTGCCCTGCCCGCCCGGCTGCTGTACGGAATGGGTGGCATCGAAAATCACCGGAGCTCCGGTGCGGGCCATGATGGGCAGGCCGCGAAAATCGGTGACCAGCGTGTTGTAGCCGAACGAGGTCCCCCGGTCGGTGAGCAGCACATTTGGATTGCCCGCGCCGGTG
>JASBUY010000228.1 GCA_030147645.1 Aquabacter sp.
GCCGCGGTACATGGCGCCGATCTGCGGCACGGTCACATGGCTCTCATCGATGAAGACCATGGCGTTGTCGGGCACATATTCGAACAAGGTCGGCGGCGGCTCGCCCGGCTTGCGGCCGGTCAGCCAGCGCGAATAATTCTCGATGCCGGCGCAGCTTCCCGTCGCCTCCATCATCTCGATGTCATAGCGGGTGCGCTGCTCCAGCCGCTGGGCCTCCAGAAGCCGGCCCATCTTGTTCAATTCATCGAGCCGCAGGCGCAGTTCGGCCTTGATGCCGGAAATGGCCTGGATCAGGGTCGGGCGCGGCGTCACATAGTGCGAGGAGGCGTAGACCTTCACGCTCTTCATGTCGCCGGTCTTGTGGCCGGTCAGCGGGTCAAACTCGACGATGCTCTCCACCTCGTCGCCGAACAGCGAGACCCGCCAGGCCCGGTCCTCATAGTGGGCGGGGAAGATTTCCACGCTGTCGCCGCGCACCCGGAAAGTGCCGCGCGCAAAATCCGACTGGATGCGCTTGTATTGCAGCGCCACGAGGTCGGCGATGAGCTGGCGCTGGTCGATGCGCTCGCCCACCTCCAGCTTGAAGGTCATGGAGGAATAGGTCTCCACCGAGCCGATACCGTAAATGCAGGAGACCGAGGCGACGATGATGACGTCGTCCCGCTCCAGCAGCGCGCGCGTCGCGGAATGGCGCATGCGGTCGATCTGCTCGTTGACCGAAGATTCCTTCTCGATATAGGTGTCCGTGCGCGGGACATAGGCTTCCGGCTGGTAATAATCGTAATAGGATACGAAATATTCCACCGCATTGTCCGGGAAGAAGCTCTTAAACTCCCCGTAAAGCTGCGCCGCAAGCGTCGTGTTGGGCGCGAGCACGATGGCGGGGCGCTGCAATTCCTCGATCACCTTGGCCATGGTGAACGTCTTGCCCGAGCCGGTGACCCCGAGCAGCACCTGGTCCTTCTCATTCGCCCGCGCCTGAGCCGAAAGTTCCGCGATCGCCTGCGGCTGGTCGCCGGAGGGCTTGAACTCGGACTTCATCTCGAACCGGATTCCGCCCTCGCTCTTTTCCGGGCGCGGCGGGCGGTGGGGCGTCCAGGTCTGGCCCGTCACTTCGGGCCGCCCCTCCTCGATCAGGCGCGAGAGGGCCGCCACCGTCGCGGAGGCGCCGGCGGAGGCGAAGCCGCCCACCTCCCCGGCCTCCAGGCCCAAGGAGGCGGCAAGCTGGGGATCAAGGGTCTGGACGGGCGCCGGCTCGAAATGACGCTGCGAACGCTCACCGAGCTTGCCGGGACGGGATGCTTTGGCCATGGCGCCAATATGGGGGCGAAGCGGCGCCGGGGGAAGGGTCGGCGCCCGCCCCAAAGGTCATTTGGCGGGGCGCATATAATGCAGGAAGCCGGTGCGCTCGGCGATCCTGTCATAGAGACGGCGCGCCGTGGTGTTGGTTTCGTGGGTGAGCCAATAGACCTCCGCCCATCCGTGCCGATCCGCTTCGGCATAGACGAGATCGATGAGCGCCCCGCCCACGCCGCCGCCCCGGCCGTCCGGCGCCACATAGAGATCCTGCAGATAGCAGACATCCGCCGCGCTCCAGGTGGAGCGGTGGGCGAGGAAATGGACCAGGCCTACCGCCGTCTCCCCGTCCCACGCCAGCGCGCCGAACATCGCTTCAGCGGGGTCGGTGAGCCGGGCGAAGGTGGCGTCGGTCGCGGCCGAAAGATCGACCGCATAAAACTCCTGATAGGCGCGCCAGAGCGGCATCCAGGCCTCCCGGTCAGCGGCCGTCAGCGGGCGCACGGCGATGGCGGTCATGTCCTGTCCCTTCATGTCAGGCGGGCGGGGTCCAGCGGTATTGAATGAAGCCCGAACGCTCCGCCACCGCGTCATAGAGCCGGCGGGCGGTGGCGTTGCCCTCCTGCGTCAGCCAATGCACCCGCGAACAGCCACGGGCGGCGGCGCGCTCATAGATGTGCGCGATCAGCGCCCGCCCGACGCCCCGGCCGCGTGCCTCGGGCGCTGCGAACAGGTCCTGCAGGTAGCAGCTGTTGCCGATGCTCCAATTGGTCCGGTGCTCGATGGCATGCACCATGCCCACGGCCTCCGCGCCGATCCAGGCGAGCGCGCCATAGGTCGGCTCCTGCGGGTCCAGCATGCGGGCGAAGGCGGTCTCGGTGACCGCCTCGGGCAGGTCCACTTCGTAAAAGGCCTGATAGCCGCGCCAGAGCGGCTCCCAGGCTCCCCGATGCGCGGCCTCCAGAGCCGCGATCCGCACCTCCGGCACCTCGCCCATGCTCCCCTCCCCTCAGTTGACCGGGCGCACCGCGGCCTCAAGCTCGATGGCGCGCTGGGCGGTCAGAACCCGGCGGCATTCGGCATAGATATAATTGGCCCGTGTACCGGGAATATTGATGTAATAATCGCAGTTAGCGTCGCGGAACTGCACCCAGAGACGTTCCGCCTTCCGCATCCTTTCCTGCTGTTCCTCGGGCAGATTCGCCATTAATTTGTGATAGGCGGCATTCAACCGCTGGTCCCACCGTTCGGCGGCCGCCAGCAGGCAGTCCGTGATCTGGACCGTGGAGGTCCGCTCTCCGCACGAAAGATACTCCTTGCCATACCACCCCACCGCCTCGGTGGGGTCCTCCGCCGAGGCCGCAAAGGCAGGCGGGAGGGCGAGGAGAAACAGCGCGATGAAAGCCGGCACAAATCGGAACATGGCGGACAAATCTCCGTAAAAATTAAGAAAAACGACTCTAACCCGCCTCCCCCTTCAGCCGCGCCTCCACCCGCGCGCGGCCCATCAAGGGCAAGAGCACCGCGAGTTCCGGGCCGGTGTCGCGCCCGGTCAAACCGAGCCGCAGCGGCCGGAACAGGGTCTTGCCGCCCCGCCCGCTGGCCGCCTTCACCTGCGCAACCCAGGCCGCATAGGTCTCGCTTCCCCAGGGCTCGGGCGGAAGGTAAGTCGCTGATTGCGCGAGAAAATCACGATCTGCCGGATCGATGATTCCGGGCCGGGGGAGGCCGACAATCTCCCACCATTCCATGGCATCCGTGAAGCGCGAGAGGTTTCCGCGCACCGCCATCCAGAAGGCTGCGCCGCCGCCAATGCCTGCATTTTCAAGGCGATGGGCAATGGCGGCATGGGGGAGCTGATGCAAAGTGCGGGCGGTGAGGCCGTCCAGCTCGTCGGGATCGAAGCGGGCGGGCGCGCGGGAAATGTGAGACAGATCAACGCGTTCCGCGAGAGCCGCCAGACTCTCCACCGGCGACACCGCCTCGGAGGTCCCGACCAGCACCGCCGCGGCCGCGACCGCAAGGGCCTCATGCCCCGCCTCGCGCAGCGCCCGCAGAGAGAGATGGCCGAGCCGTTTTGAGAGCCCCTCGCCGCTTGGAAGCGTCAGGAGATTATGATGGGAAAAACGCGGTGGAACGGCGCCGAAGGCCTCGAATATCTCGATTTGAACGGCGGTGTTGGTGACATGATCCTCGCCGCGCACCACGTCGCTCACGCCGAAATCGATGTCGTCCAGCACCGAGGGCAGCGTGTAGAGAAAGGTGCCTTCCGCCCGCACCAGGACGGGATCGGACAGGCTGGACGTGTCCACCTGCTGCGGCCCGCGCACCCCGTCGTCCCACGCTACCAGCCGATGATCGAGCTTGAAGCGCCAATGGGGCCGCCGGCCCTCCCCCTCCAGCCGCGCGCGCTCTGTCTCGGACAAAGTCAGCGCGGCGCGGTCATAGACAGGCGGCAAGCCGCGCGCGCGCTGAAGGCCGCGCTTCAGGTCCAGTTCCTCTTCGCTCTCATAGGCCGGATAGAGGCGTCCGAGCGCCTTGAGCTTTTCCGCCCCCGCCGCATAAAGGCCGAGCCGGGCCGACTGGCGCTCGGTGCGATCCGGCGGGATGCCAAGCCATTCCAGATCCTCGGTAATGGCCTCGGCGAACTCGGTCCGCGACCGTGCGGCGTCCGTGTCGTCGAACCGCAGAATGAACGTGCCTCCGCCGCGCCGGGCCAGCAGGGCATTCAGCAAAGCGGTGCGGGCATTGCCCACATGGATCAGCCCGGTGGGCGAGGGAGCGAAGCGAAAGACCGGAGGTGCCATGGCACAAGCCATTAGACCGCCGCGCGGACGGAGGGAAGCGCCGCGATCGCGCTTTCCTCCGCTGCACCTTCAGCGACCGGGCGGGCAAGGCTGCCCAGGGGCGCAGGCCGGTTGTCCCCGGGGCGGGCGTTGATAGCCGGCGGGAAGCCGGTGTTGCTGGGGACCGAGCGTCTGCCGGGGCGGACCTGGTTGGGGCGGACCGGGTTGGGGCGGACCGGCCTGGGCGGGCGGGCCCGGCGGGGCGCCTCCAGGCCGACCGGGCGGCGGACCGCCTGTCCAACCCGGCCGCGGACCCGGTGGTGGGCCGCCGTTCCAACCCGGGCGCGGACCCGGAGGCGGGCCGCCGTTCCAGCCGGGACGAGGTGGAGGGGGGCCTCCGCCCCAGCCGGGAGGCGGCGCGGGTCGAACACCCCAGCCGGGGCCGGCCGGCGGCGGCGGGCGAACGCCCCAGCCCGGACCGGGCGGAGGAGGAGGAGGACGATAGTCGGAATTCCACCAGCCAGGCGGGCGCGGTCCCGGGCCGGGCGGCGGCGGGCCCCAGCCGGGACGCGGCCGGGGCGCATAATATTGCCATTGGCCATATTGGCCCCACCAAGGTGCGCCCTGGTAATAGCGGTTCCAATAGCGGGCGAAATTGAAGCCGATGACGGGCACGCCCAGCACCGGGGCATATTCCGGCACCAGAACCTGCTGTCCGCCATAGGCCATGGCAAGATATTCGCCATAGACCCAGCCGCGATAGATGCCGGACGCCACATCGCACCAGGACTGATCCTGGAGGCAGCCCTTGATATCCACCGGGAGACCGGCCGGCAGCACCGTCACGGGCGGATAGGCCGTGTCCGGCCCGGTCCGCATATTGACGTCGCCGGTGGTGAAGCCGGGGGCCGCGAGCGCTCCCCCGCAAAAGGCGACCGTCAGGGCCGCCACGCAAAACGCCAACGCCTTCTTCATCTGCCTCACCGCCCCGGCCAAAGACGGGCTGCCCGCGACCGGTGATGGCCTATGCCATTCTCGGCCCGGACGCGCTGCGTCCTTATCGATCGGCAGCGGCGGTGGACCGTGTAAAGATTAGGCCAGTTCCGCTCCCGTCGCCTGTTTTGTCAAATGTTTCCATGGCGTTTCCACTACGCAGGCATGGCGGGATTACGTCGCGGCCCCGGCATCTTTATGTGATGGAGAAAGGCACCACGTCGCGCACGTCCGGATCGGTGCGGATTTCCCGGTCGAGCGGGGGAAAAGCGCGCATTTCGCAATCGGGCCGCGGGCAGATGCGGCAGGAGACTCCGAGCCGCGCAAGCGGCGCGGATTTCAGATCGAGCCCGTCCGCCTGCACCATCTGGTCCGCATAGGAAATTTCGCAACCGAGCCCCAGCGCATAGACGCGCGGCGGCTGGCCGTAGCGGGCGGTCGGCGCGCTCACCGTGCGCGCGAGGCAGAGATAGCGCGCGCCGTCCGGCATCTCGCCCAGTTGCACCAAGGTCTGCCCAGCGCTCTCGAACGCCTGATGCACGTTCCACACCGCGCAGGCGCCACCGAGGCGGGCGAACTGGAAGCGCGTCGCACTGTGGCGCTTGGTGATGTTTCCGGCACGGTCCACCTTGGCGAAATAGAAGGGCACGCCTTTCATGCCGCCGCGCTGAAGGGTCGAGAGACGGTGACAGACCTGTTCCAGGCTGGCCCCCGTTTCCAGCGCCAGCCGGTCGAGATCATGGCGGCGGGCGCGGGCAAGGCGGTGGAAGCGGCCATAAGGCAGAACCAGCCCCCCCGCGAAATAATTGTAAAGGGCGAGGCGGCAGATATCGCCCGCCGTCGGGCTGCGGAACCCGCCGCGCGCCACCATGGCATCCACCAGCGCGGCATGTTCGAGCCGGGCGATGGTCGCCGCGAGGCGGAATGCGGCGGCAGCGGGGCTGAGCACACCGGACAGGTGCAGCCGCCGGCGCCGCGCATCGAAGCGCGAGAGGGGCAGCGCCGGGTCCGCGGCGCCCTGCTCCACCTCCACGGAAAACCGCTCCTTCACATAGCCGGTGAAGGCCGTGCGGGGGTCGGCGCCCGCGAGGATGCCAAGCGCCTCGGCGGTCTGCTCCGCCGCGCGGTCGAGGTCGTCCACGTAATTGTCGATATAGTGGAAATAATCCCGCACCTCCTCATAGGGAACGAGCTTCGCGTCCCCGCCCATGCCCACGGAGAGCATGTCGTCCAGCGAGGCGCGCCATTCGGCGGTGCGGCCCTGCGCGACATGCAGGCGCAGGAAGGCATGGGCGAAGGAGGGCGAGAGATTGGCGACGGCCTTCAGATCCTGCATGCCGAGATCGAGGTCGCGGAACAGGGGGTCGGCGGTGGCTTCACGCAAGTCCGCCACCAGCCGGTCCAGATCCTCCGCGCCGAACGAGGTGATATCGACCCCGAAGGTGCGGCTGACGGCGATCAGGACCGAGGCACTGAGGGGGCGCTGGTTGCTCTCGATCTGGTTCACATAGGACGCGGATACGCCGAGCCTATGGGCCAGTTCCACCTGCTTGAGCCCAAGCTTCTCGCGCAGGCGCCGCACCGCGTGACCGGCAAAGACCTTCTGGCGCATGGCTCTCCGTCCGTTTCGCCGGGATGGTGAGTGCGGCGCCGGATGGCAGCGCCGCAATTGTGAATTTTTTACATATTACATTCTGGATTTTTTACACATTCAAATTTCGTACTGCATTTGCTAGCGCAAGCGGCGACGCTGCGCAGTGTGTCCCGAAATCCTTGAGGGAAGCCCCTTTTCCTCCGGCACCGGGCCGCTAGAGTGGCATCACGATCACGGCGCTTGCCCTCGGGGGAAAGAGATGAAGGAAATTCTCGAAGAGCTTGAGAGCAGGCGCAGCATTGCCGCCCTGGGCGGCGGCGTGAAGCGCATCGAGGCGCAGCATGCGCGCGGCAAGCTGACCGCCCGCGAGCGCATCGAATTGCTGCTGGATCGTGGCTCCTTCGAGGAGTTCGACACCTTCGTCCAGCATCGCTGCATCGATTTCGGCATGGAGACGCAGAAGATCCCCGGCGACGGCGTGGTCACCGGCTGGGGCACGGTGAACGGCCGGCAGGTCTTCGTCTTCGCCAAGGACTTCACCGTATTCGGCGGCTCCCTGTCCGAGGAACACGCCCGCAAGATTACCAAGATCCAGGACATGGCGCTGAAGACGCGCGCGCCCATCATCGGCCTGTTCGATGCCGGCGGCGCGCGCATCCAGGAGGGCGTCGCGGCGCTCGGCGGCTATGGCGAGGTGTTCAAGCGCAATGTCATCGCCTCGGGCGTAGTCCCGCAGATCTCGCTGATCATGGGCCCCTGCGCGGGCGGCGACGTCTCTTCGCCAGCCATGACGTACTTCATCTTCATGGTCCGCGACTCGAGCTAAATGTTCGTCTCCGGCCCGGTCGTTGTGTAGACCGTGACCAACGAGACGGTCACCGCT
>JASBUY010000256.1 GCA_030147645.1 Aquabacter sp.
ACCCGCTCGTAAAAACCCTGGCCGGCCTCGGTGAGCGTGACCTTGCGCGTGGTGCGCTGGAACAGGCGCGCGCCGAGCCGCTCCTCCAGCCGCTGGATGCGCTTCGACACCACCGGCGGGGACAACGCCAGTTCGCGCCCGGCGGCCGAGAGGCTGCCCGCCGTGACGATGCGGGCGAAGATTTCCAGATCGCCGAGATTGCCCAAAAGCGGGCGCGCGTCGGCCACGGCGCGGCGGGGGGCGGCGGGTGGGGCGGGGCGGGGCATTTTTTCCATCTCTCCCGCGATTTTTAACGAAACGCGACATAATCCGCGACGGTTTTTCCGCCTGGAACGATTATAGTGTGGGTGGAGGACACAAACCCAAGGAACACCGCCGAATGAGCCTCAGGCTGCCGGCTGCGGACGAGAGCGTGCTTGCGCGGCGCGCCCAGATCATCGCCGATCTGTCCGCCATCGTGCCCGGCGAGGGCGTGATCTCCCGCGAGCGGGAGATGAAGCCCTACGACTCCGACGGCGTGACCGCCTACAAGCAATTACCGCTGGTGGTGGTGCTGCCGCAGACCACCGAGCAGGTCTCGCGCGTTCTCAAATATTGCCATGCGGGCGGCATCCGCGTGGTGCCGCGCGGGGCCGGGACCTCGCTCTCGGGCGGCGCGCTGCCGCTCCAGGACGGCGTGCTGCTCGGCATGGGCAAGTTCAACAAGATTTTGGACATCGACTATGCCAATCGCTGCGCCGTGGTGCAGCCGGGCGTGACCAATCTCGGCATCACCCGCGCGGTGGAGCATGAGGGCTTCTATTACGCCCCCGACCCCTCCTCCCAGATCGCCTGCACCATCGGCGGCAATGTGGGGGAGAATTCGGGCGGCGTGCACACGCTGAAATACGGGCTCACCACCAACAATGTGCTGGGCGTCGAAATGGTGCTGATCACCGGCGAGGTGATCCGGCTCGGCGGCAGGCATCTCGATGCCGGCGGGCTCGATCTTCTGGCGGCGGTGATCGGCTCGGAGGGGCTTTTGGGCGTCGTCACCGAAGTTACGGTGCGGCTGCTGAAGAAGCCGGACGTGGCGCGCGCGGTCCTGGTGGGCTTTCCGACCTCGGAGGATGCGGGCGACTGCGTCGCGAAGATCATCGCCGCCGGCATCATCCCCGCCGGCATCGAGATGATGGACCGCGACGCCATCGCCGCTGCCGAGGCTTTCGTGAAGGTGGGCTATCCGCTGGACGTGGAAGCCCTGCTCATCGTCGAGCTGGACGGCCCGGAGGCGGAATGCGCCCATCTGCTGGAGGAGGTGAGCCGCATCGCCGCCGCCTGCAATTCCTCCACGCTGCGCGTCTCGCGGACCGAGGAGGAGCGGCTCGGCTTCTGGGCCGGGCGCAAGGCGGCCTTTCCGGCGGTGGGGCGGCTCTCGCCCGATTATCTGTGCATGGACGGCACGATTCCGCGCAAGCAACTGCCCCTCGTTCTGACGCGCATGCGTGAACTCTCGGCGCGCTATGGCCTGCGCGTCGCCAATGTCTTCCATGCCGGCGATGGCAATCTGCATCCGCTGATCCTCTATGACGCGAACCAGCCCGGCGAGATGGACAAGGCGGAGGCGTTCGGCGCGGACATTCTGCGCCTGTGCGTGCAGGTGGGTGGCGTGCTCACGGGCGAGCACGGCGTGGGCGTGGAGAAGCGCGACCTGATGCCGGAAATGTTCGACGAGACCGACCTTGCCCACCAGCAGCGCCTCAAATGCGCCTTCGACGATCAGGGCCTGCTCAATCCCGGCAAGGTCTTTCCCACGCTCCACCGCTGCGCCGAACTCGGGCGCATGCATGTGAGCGGCGGGCAAGTGCCCTTCCCCGATCTGCCCCGCTTCTGAACCGCCGGATATGTCGATGACTGAACAGGTTCGGATTTCCGACGAGGCGGAACTTGTCGCGGCGGTGGCCGCGGCGGCGGCGGACGGCACCCGCCTGTCCATTGCCGGGCGGGGCACGAAGCAGGGCATCGGCCGCCCGCTGGAGGTCGCCCGCGCGCTCGATCTCTCCGCTTTGTCGGGGGTGACGCTCTATGAGCCGGAGGAATTGGTGCTCACCGCGCGCGCGGGCACGCCGCTGGCTGAGATCACCGCCCTCCTGGCGCAGAACCGCCAGATGCTGGCCTTCGAGCCCATGGATACCGGGCCGCTGTTCGGCGCGACGTCCGGAGACGGCACGCTCGGCGGCCTGTTCGCCTGCAACCTCTCCGGCCCGCGCCGCCTCAGCCATGGCGCGGTGCGCGACCATGCGCTCGGCATCCGCGCCGTCTCAGGGCGCGGGGAGGTGTTCAAGTCGGGCGGGCGGGTGATGAAGAATGTCACCGGCTACGACCTGCCCCGCATGCTGGCCGGCTCGTTCGGCACGCTCGCCGTGATGAGCGAGATCACGCTGAAGGTTCTGCCCGTGCCGGAGACCGAGGAGACCCTGGTGGTGTTCGGCCTCGATCCCTCCGCCGCCGCGCGCGCCATGAGTGCGGCCATGGGCTCGTCCTGCGAAGTGTCGGGCGCCGCCACGCTCCCGGCCGAGATCGCCCGCCGCCGCACGGAGGCGCCCAGTGATGTGTCCGTGACCGCGTTCCGCCTGGAGGGCTTCGCGCCCTCGGTGCGGGCGCGCCGCGCCATGCTGGTATCGGTCCTGATGCCGTTCGGCGCCGTGGAGGTGCTGGAAGAGGGCGCCTCGCGCGGCTTCTGGACCATGGTGCGCGACGCGCTGCCCTTTGCGGGCACCGGCGCCCGTGCGCTTTGGCGCATCTCCACGGCCCCCATGGCCGGGCCGGTGCTTGGCCGTGCGCTGTCCGAGGCGCTGGGCGCGGAGGCCTTCTGCGATTGGGCCGGCGGGCTGGTCTGGGCGCTCATGCCGGATGAGGCCGCGCGGGCCGCCGACGTGCGCGCCGCGCTCGCGCCCCATGGCGGGCACGCCACCTTGTTGCGGGCCACGCAAGCAGAGCGCGCCGGCGCCGTCTTCCAGCCGCTGGAAGCCAGCCTTGCCGCCCTCACCGCGCGCGTCAAAGCCAGCTTCGATCCGCGCGCCATCCTCAATCCGGGGCGCATGTATGCCGGACTGTGAGCGCGCGCGTCGTCTGCGGGAGACGTATCGATGAAGACCGAATTCTCCCTCGCCCAGCTTGCGGACCCGCGCATCGCGGAGGCCGACCGCATCCTGCGGGCCTGCGTCCATTGCGGCTTCTGCACCGCCACCTGCCCGACCTATGTGCTGCTGGGCGATGAATTGGACAGCCCACGCGGGCGCATCTACCTCATCAAGGACATGCTGGAAAATGACCGCCCCGCCGATGCGGAGGTGGCTAAGCATATCGACCGCTGCCTGTCCTGCCTGTCCTGCATGACCACCTGCCCCTCGGGCGTGCATTACATGCACCTGGTGGATCAGGCGCGGGTGCATGTGGAAGAGACCTATCGGCGCCCCCTCATGGACCGGCTCTACCGGGCCGTGCTGGCGCGCATGCTGCCCTATCGCGACCGCTTCCGCCTCGCCATGCTGGGCGCCGTGGCGGCCAAGCCGCTCGCGCCCCTGTTCGCGTCCATCCCGGCCTTGCGGCCCGCCGCCGCCATGCTGCGCCTTGCGCAATGGCCGCGCGGCCGCAGCGCCGACGAGGTGCCCGGCGTGCGGCCCGCCAATGGTCCGCGCCGCGCCCGCGTCGCGCTCCTCGCCGGCTGCGCGCAGCCCGCGCTCCGGCCTGAGATCGACGCCGCCGCGCTGCGCCTGCTGAACCGCATGGATGTGGAGGTGGTGCGGGTGGCCGGCGAGGGGTGCTGCGGCTCCCTCGTCCACCATATGGGCCGCGCCGAGCAGGCCCATGCGCTCGCCCGCGCCAATATCGATGCCTGGATCCGCGAGATGGACGGGCCGGGACTCGACGCGATCCTCGTGACGGTCTCGGGCTGCGGCACCTCCATCAAGGATTACGGCCATGTCTTCCGCCTCGATCCCGCTTATGCGGAGAAGGCGGCGCGGGTGTCCGCCATCGCCCGGGACATTACCGAATTCGTCGCCGCGCAGGGGCTGCCCGCAGGACGGGAGATGGGCGTGCGGGTCGGCTATCACGCGGCCTGCTCGCTCCAGCACGGGCAGAAGGTCAAGGGTCCGCCCGTGGCGCTGCTCAAGGGCGCCGGCTTCACCGTGTCCGAGCCGTTCGAGAGCCATCTGTGCTGTGGCTCGGCCGGTACCTACAACATGCTCCAGAGCGAGATCGCGGAGCGTCTGCGCGACCGCAAGGTGGGCCATCTGGAGGCGCTCGCCCCCGACGTGATCGCCTCGGGCAATATCGGCTGCCTCACCCAGATCGGCAGCGGCACGCGCATTCCCACTGTCCATACGGTGGAATTGCTGGACTGGGCCACGGGCGGGCCGCCGCCTGCCGCATTGGCGCACCGCTCCGCCGCATGACGACTGTTTCCCCGCCGGCGAAGAACTGTTGCCGGGAGATGCTATAAACGGCACGGCGCGGGATGGGCTAGAGCAAGGCGGTCCTGTTCCCGCCGCTTCGGCGTCCCCGTCGCACAAATGACCCAAGTGGTGACCCCGGTGGTCCGGAGACCCGATGTCGCGTTCTTTCGATCTCAGCCTCTATCTGGTCACTGACCCGCGCCTCACCGCAGAGCGGGGCCTTCTGGAGACCGTGCGCGCGGCAGTGGCCGGCGGCGTGACCCTGGTGCAGTTGCGCGACCCCGACGCGAAGGGGCGGGCGCTCGCTGAACAGGCGCGCGCCCTGCTCGACCTGCTGCGTCCCCTCGGCATTCCGCTGCTCATCAATGACCGCGTGGATGTCGCGGTGGCAGTGGGAGCGGACGGCGTTCATCTCGGCCAGGACGATCTCGACCCCGCCGCCGCCCGCGCCATGCTGGGGCCGGACCGCATTCTCGGCCTCTCGGTGGGCACGCTGGAAGAACTGGCGGCGTCTGATCTTGCGGGTGTGGATTATCTCGGCACCGGTCCTGTGCGGGGCACCGGCACCAAGGCCGATGCCGGCGCCGCCATCGGCGTGGACGGATTTGCGGCGGTTCGGGCGCGGGTCTCGCTGCCCATGGTCGCCATTGGCGGGCTGGGCCGCGCCGATGTGGGCCCGATTATTCGCGCGGGCGCGGACGGGATCGCCGTCGTGTCCGCCATCTGCGCGGCGCCGGACGTTAAGTCTGCCGCCCACGCCTTGCGGGAGGAGGTCACCGCCGCCCGCGCCTGACAGTCCGCGCGCCTCCGGCGGCGGAACCTGTGTGTTCTGCGTTATCCAAAGTCCAGACAGAGGGAGACCGGCATCATGTCGACGCTCGCCGCCCCCGAAGGGGTTGTGATCACCGGGGCGCTCGCCCCGCGCTACGAGGACATCCTCACCCCCGAGGCCCTCGCTTTCGTCGCGGATCTGCACCGCGCCTTCAACGCCACCCGCTTGGATCTGCTGGCCGCCCGCGAGGCGCGCCAAGCAAAGTTCGATGCCGGCGAACTGCCCGACTTCCTGCCGGAGACGGCGGCGGTGCGCGCGGCGGACTGGACCATCGCGCCCTTGCCGGAAGATCTGCTGGACCGCCGCGTGGAGATCACCGGCCCGGTGGACCGCAAGATGATCGTCAATGCGCTGAATTCCGGCGCGAAGGTCTTCATGGCGGATTTCGAGGATGCCTCCTCGCCGCTTTGGTCCAACATGATCGAGGGTCAGATCAATCTGAAGGACCGCTGGGCGGGGGCCATCGATTTCCACGACCCCTCCAACGGCAAGGACTATAAGCTCGGCCCGAATCCGGCCGTGCTCATCATCCGCCCGCGCGGCTGGCATCTGCCGGAAGCCCATATGGAGGTGGATGGGGAGCCGGTGCCGGGCGCGCTGTTCGATTTCGGCCTCTCTGCCTTCCACAATGCCAAGGCGGCACTGGCGCAGGGCTCGGGCCCCTATTTCTATCTGCCCAAGACCGAGAGCCATCTCGAAGCGCGGCTGTGGAACGAGGTGTTCTCGTTTGCCGAGGACAAGCTCGGCCTGGAGCCGAAGACCATCAAGGCCACGGTGCTCATCGAGACCCTGCCGGCCGTGTTTGAGATGGACGAGATCCTCTACGAACTGCGCGACCATGTGGCCGGGCTCAATATCGGCCGATGGGACTACATCTTCTCCTTCATCAAGCGGCTCGGGAAGAATGCCCGGTTCCTGACCCCCGACCGCGCCCGCATGGTGATGAGCGAGGCCTTCCTGAAGGCCTATGGCGCGCTGCTGGTAAAGACCTGCCACCGCCGCAAGGCGTTCGCCATGGGCGGCATGGCGGCGCAGATCCCCGTGAAGGGCGATGCGGCCGCCAATGAGGCGGCCTTCGCCAAGGTGCGGGCCGACAAGGAGCGCGAAGCGGGCGATGGCTGCGACGGCACCTGGGTTGCCCATCCCGATCTCGTGCCGGTGGCGCGTGAGGTGTTCGACCGCCTGATGCCGGGGCCGAACCAGCGCGAGAAGCTGCGCGCGGACGTCTCTGTCTCGCGTGACGATCTGCTGGTGGTCCATCAGGGGCCGCGCACAGAGGCGGGCCTGCGGGAGAATATCCGGGTCGGCGTGCAATATATCGAGGCGTGGCTGCGCGGGCGGGGCGCGGTGCCGCTCTACAATCTCATGGAAGATGCAGCGACCGCCGAGATCAGCCGCGCGCAGATCTGGCAGTGGATCCATTTGTCCGCGCCGCTGGATGACGGGCGTGTGGTGACGGCCACGCTGTTTTCCGCGCTGCTGGACGACGAAATGGCGAAGCTGCGCGAGGCGCTGGGGCCGAGCGTATTCGCCGCCGGGCGATTCCCGGAGGCCATCAAGCTGTTCTCGGACATGACCCTGGCGAAGGACTTCGAGGAATTCCTGACCCTGCCGGCCTATCGTCTCGTGGCGTGACCGCATGGGTGCGGGCCTCGGCCCGCACCCTTATGCCCTGATATTACCTAACGTAAACTTTAACGAAATTTCATCCGCGCCCGCCCTTTCACCGTCACAGGCCCATGCTCATATGCGGCCCATCGATGGACCGGAGCGGACCCATGACCCCCGACGAGCGTTCCCTGATCGACGGCCTGTTCGATCGCCTTGACGGCACTGCGGCGCAGCCGCGTGATGCGGAGGCCGAGGCGCTGATTGCCCAGCGCGTCCAGCGCGCGCCCCATGCGCCCTATGCGCTGGCCCAGACGGTGCTGGTGCAGGATCACGCCCTCCAGCAGGCCTATGCGCGCATCCAGGAGCTTGAGGCCCAGGTGGCCCGGCAGGCGCAGCCTGCGGCGGCCCCGGCCTCTTCAGGAAGCTTCCTCGGCGGTCTTCTCGGCGGGCGCGGCACCTCCGTCCCCTCCACGGGCAATCGCGCCATGGCGCTGCCCCAGCAGGGCAGCGGCTATACCGCGCCCGGCTATCAGCCGCCCGCCAGCGGCTATACCTCCCCCGGCTTCAATCAGGGCGGCGGCTATGCGCAGGCCCAACCGCCCGCCGCCGGCCCCTG
>JASBUY010000272.1 GCA_030147645.1 Aquabacter sp.
ACCCGCGTGCCGAACAGCATGGAGGGCCGCAGGTCCAGCACCACCAGCACCGGGCGCTCCCGCTCCTCCTGGAACAGCTTGGTATGGGTGCGCCCGGTGCGGGCGGTCACGCGCCAGTCGATGGTGCGGATGTCGTCGCCCGGCTGATAGGCGCGCACCTCGTCGAATTCCATGCCGCGCCCGCGCGCGGGGGACCGGTGCCCCCCCAGCATCTGGCTGCGCGCCTTGCGCGGGCCGGGCGCTTTCTTGCCGGAATGGGGGCGTGCGGCGACAAGGTCCGCGAAGCGCGCGACCACGCCTTCCCATTCATCGTCCGGCGAAGCAGCCATGGCCACCCTTCCTGCGGCTGCGTCAGCTGACCGGCACGCGCGCGAGCAGCGCGTCGATGAAACGGTCGGAGGTCACGCCGTCCGCCTGCCCCTCGAAGGTCATCAGAATGCGATGCCGCAGCACCGGCTTGATGACCGCATGGACGTCCTCGGGCACCACATAATCGCGCCCGCGCAGCCAGGCCATGGCGCGGGCCGAGCGGTCGAGCGCGATGGTGCCGCGCGGCGAGGCGCCGAAGGAGACCAGGCCTTCCAGGTCCCGGCCATAGCGCTCGGGCGCGCGGGTGGCCGCCACCAATTGGAGGATATAGTCCTCCACCGCCTCGGACATGTAGGTGGCCAGCGCCTCGGCGCGGGCGGCGAAGATGATCGCCTGCGGCACACGCTCGCCGAACCCGACCGACTCGCCCTGGGCCTCGCCGCGCACCAGGCGCAGGATCTGACGTTCGGCCGCGAGGTCGGGATAGTCGATCTTCACATGCAGGAGGAAGCGATCGAGCTGGGCCTCGGGCAGGGGATAGGTGCCTTCCTGCTCGATGGGGTTCTGCGTCGCCATCACCAGGAACAGGTCGGGCAGGCGATGGGTGGTGCCGCCCACCGTCACCTGCCGTTCCGCCATGGCTTCGAGCAGCGCGGCCTGCACCTTGGCCGGCGCGCGATTGATTTCGTCCGCGAGGATGAAATTGTGGAAGACCGGGCCGCGCTGGAAGCGGAAGCTGCCGTCCTCTGGGCGATAGATGTCCGTGCCGGTGAGGTCGGAGGGCAGCAGGTCCGGCGTGAACTGGATGCGCTGGTCGTCGCACTGGATGGCGCGCGACAGCGCCTTGATGGCCTTGGTCTTGGCAAGGCCCGGCGCGCCTTCCACCAGGAGGTGCCCGTCCGCAAGCACCGCAAGGAGCAGCAGATCCACGAAGCCCGCCTGGCCCAGGATGCAGGTGTTCATATAGGCCGCCAGCCGATCGAAGGCGCGGCGGGTGAGGTCGCGGGCCGAAACGCTCGGGGCGGCGTGGGCGAGGACGGCGTCGGAAGTCGGAATCATCACGCGGTCGGTTCCAGAACTCGTTCCAGGTCGGTGCTGTGGGCTATGTATAGCCGAGCGCTGCGCTGCAACGAACGCCAATCGCGTGACTTTTCGTTAATGTGTTCGCCAACCCCGCATGTGCCGTCACACGGCGGCGGCGGAGGTGGCCCGCAGCCGCTCGGTGGACGCCTCCACCTGGGCGGCGGAACTGGCGATGGCGGCGACGCTCTGCTTGACACTGGCAACGCCCGAGGCGGCCACCTGCATGCTGCCGGCCACCTCCTGCGTCACCGCCGCCTGCTCTTCCACCGCCGAAGCGATGATGGCCGAAATCTTGTCCAATTCCGCCACTTGGCTAGCAATGGTGCCGAGCGCGGCCGCCGCCTGCTGGGTGGCGCGCGGGACGGCGGCGACCTGCTCGGCGATTTCGCTGGTGGCCTTGGCGGTCTGGCCGGCCAGCGTCTTCACTTCCGTCGCGACAACCGAGAAGCCGCGTCCCGCATCGCCGGCGCGGGCGGCCTCGATGGTGGCGTTGAGGGCGAGCAGATTGGTCTGACCGGCGATGGCGGAAATGAAGTCCACCACATTGCCGATCTTCTGAACCGCGCCGGTCAATTCCCCGACGATGCCGCGCGTGCGCTCGCCTTCCGCTGCGGTGTCTCGCGCCACGTCGCTCGACTGGCGCACCTGGCGGCTGATCTCGCTGACCGAGGTGGCAAGTTCCTCTGCGCCGGCGGCGACCGTCTGGACATTTGCGGCCGTGCTGTCGGTGGCGGAGGATGCGGCGGCAGCCTGATCGGCCACCTCCGCCAGATCCGCCGCGATCACCTGAAGATCGCTATCGATGCGGCGGTGCGCCTCGGCGCGGCCCTGCCGCTCTTGCACCAGCGCCGTCACGTCGGTCGCGAACTTCACGACCTTGAAGACCTCGCCGTCATCATCGATGATCGGGGTATAAGTCGCCTGGATCCAGACCTCGCGTCCGCCTTTCGCCAAACGACGGAACTCGCCGGCCTGGAACTCGCCCCGGTTCAACGCGGCCCAGAACTCCTTGTACGCCCGCTGGTCGTTCGTCGCGGGGTCAACGAACATGCTGTGATGGCGGCCGACGATTTCATCCTCGCTGTAACCCATCGCATCGAGGAAATTCTTGTTCGCCTGCGTGATCCGGCCATCGGGCGTGAAATGGATGACCGCCTGCGACCGCGAAATCGCTTTGACCTGCCCCTCGAATTCGGCGTTACGCAAAGCAACATCGGTAATGTCGGAGGCAAACTTCACCACCTTATAGACGCGGCCCGCGCTGTCGCGGATGGGGTTATAGGTGGCGCGCAGCCAGATGATATGGCCATCTTTGGCGATGCGCTTATAGATGCCGGATTGATACGTGCCCGCCGCGAGCCCGCGCCAGATCGCCTGGTATTCGGGCGAGGCGGCGCGCTTGGGCTCCACGAAGATGCGGTGGTGCTTGCCGCGAATCTCGTTCAGCCCATATCCCACGACGCCGAGGAAGTTCGCATTCGCCTCGATGATTTCGCCGGTGGGCGTGAACGCGATGATGGCGAGGGATTTGTCCAATGCCTCAAGCGTTTGCAGGGCTTCGCTGCTGCGCCGGAACTCGAACATGCGACGGCGTCCATTTATCCAGAAGTTGGTCCCCCGGGCACTTGGGTAGGGTCCGAGGCTTGCACGGGGCTTGTTGCGGCCGTGCCCTAACCTGAAATTTCAATCCATTACGGCGATAAACCTCAGATGGGGTTTGCCGCGGGGGAAGGCGCGCATCAGGCGGTTTTGCGGTAGATTCCGGCCTCGATCTCTTCGCCCGCCGCGCCGACCAGTCCGGCCGGATCGGCGGCGATCTCGATGTCCGCTTCCTCGATGGGGTGCGCGACGACCGCCGGGCGAGGTTTCAGAATGACATAGGCGCTGGCCGCGAGGACGCCCATGGCCGGGATGACCACGGACAGCGCGAGGGTGGGGTCCGGGAACAGGCTGGCCACGGCAGAGCCGGCAAAGCCGCCGCCAATCTGCAGACAGCCCATCAAGGCGGCGGCCGAGCCCGCCATGGTGGGGAAGCCGGACAGGGCCGTGGTGGTGCAGCCGGGAATGAGCATCGCCATGCCGAACGCCCAGATGGCGACAGGACCCATGACCGAAAGGAAGCTGGTCTCGGCGAGGAACGGCAGGATCGAGAGCAGGCCCGATGCCACGAGCCCCAGCGCCGTGCCCATGGGCACTAGCCGGTTGGCATCCATCCGCCGCATCAGCCGGGCGGAGAAGAGGGTGCCGAGAATGAAAGAGCCGGTCTGGAACACCATCCCTAAGCCGAATTGGGTCGGCGTAAGACGCACATGCTCGATCAGGACGAAGGGCAGGATGGAGGCCAGCGCATAGATGCCGCCGACCCCGAAGCCGATGAGCAGGCTCACCTGCATGAAACCGGGATCGCGCAGCAGATGCCCGTAATTGCGTAGGATCTGGGCCGGCCGCGCCTGGCTCGCATCCGCGTTCGGATTGGTTTCCGGAACGCCGAAGGTGAGCAGGCCCAGGACCATCACGCCCCAAATGACCATAACGTAGAAAAGCGGCTGCCAGCCCGCGAGCCCGAGAATGAGCCCGCCGACGCTCGGCGCGAGCGCGGGTCCCACCGCCTGCATGGAGCCGATGAGATTGAGAATGCGAGAGGAGGCCTGGCCCGTGAACTGGTCGCGCACGATGGCCCGCGCGATGGCCGGCCCGGCCGCGACGCCGATGCCCTGCAGCGCGCGCCCCGCAATCAGCCAATGAATCTCGCTGGAAAGGGCCGCGAGGATACTCCCCAACACGTAGAGGGTGAAGAAGCCGATGGCCGCCGGGCGCCGGCCGAACGCGTCGGATAAGGGGCCGCAGACCAATTGGGAAATGGCGAACCCGCCGAAATAGACGCTGAGCGTCAATTTCATCACAGCCGGCGTGGTATCGAACGCCTGCGCCAACATCGGCATGGCCGGTGTGTAGAGCGACATACTCATGGGCCCGAGAACGATGGTCGCCGCGCCCACGAGGGCGGTGCGGGTCTCGGACATGACGGGCGGGTTCAGTCTTCGGGCTTGGTCGTCTGGCATAGATTCTCGCGGATCAGGGCGAGGGCGGCCCGGAACGCGGCGCGGTCGGGGTCCGAAAGCCCCTTCAACGCCTCCTCTCGCGCGCCCGCCGAGGCAGCCATGACTCGTTCGAGCAGCGGAGCGGCGGCGTCTGTGAGGCGGATGATCTTGGCGCGGCGGTCGGTCGGGTCTGTCTCGCGGACCACCAGGCCCTGCGCTTCCAGCCGATCGAGGAACCCCACCAGCGTCATGGGCTCGACATTCATCCGCACGGCGAGCGCGGTCTGACGCAAGCCGGGATTGATATTGACGTGCGCGAGCGTGCGCGCTTCGCCCGCGGTGATCCCGAGGCCGGCCTGCTCGAATGCTTGATCAAGGCGCGCGCGGTAGAGCCGCGCGGCGTCGACCAGCATGAATCCGATCGGTGGTTCCATCATGTCAGCCAGCCATACATTATGTGAGCCTTATAATCAATATTCGGGTACTTTTCGCATCTTGGATCCCATCCACGGAGCCAGACCTTTGGCGAAAGGCCTTGCGCAACGTACGATAAGATTATCAATCGAGATCAGGACCAACCGAAAGGATCGCGCGTGACGGACACCCTGCGCAGCCGCTTCCATCGCCTCCAGGATCGCATGTCGGTGGCGCAGCAGATGGGTTTGGTGATGGCGCTGGTGTCGCTGGCCGGCATCTCCGCCCTCGCGGTCCTCTCGGCCGGCCTGTCGCGCTCGGAAATGATTCGCCGCATCACCACCGACATCTCCCTCTCCGCGAAGATGGTCGCGACCCAACTCGATGACGAGATGTTCGAACGCTACGGCGATATCCGCCAATTGGCGACTATGGCTCCGCTTCAGTCTTTGTGGACCGACGATCCGGCCGCCGTGCGGGCAGCGCTCGACGATATGCGCGCCGACCTGCCGATCTATGCCTGGATCGGCTTCGCCAATGTGGACGGCACGGTCGTCGCGGCCACCGGAGGGCTTCTGGAAGGCGCCTCCGTGGTGGAGCGCCCGTGGTACAGCGCGGGCCTGAAGGGGCCGTTCGTGGGCGACGTGCATGAAGCGGTGCTGCTCGCCAAGCATCTCGGCCCCAGCCGCTCGGGCGAGCCCCACCGCTTTGTCGATATCGCCTTTCCGGTTTATTCGGCCGACAACCGATTGCTGGGCGTGCTCGGCGCCCATCTGAGCTTCGAATGGGTCGAGACGCTGCGGCGCGGGGCGCTGCAGGGATCCAATGAGAAGGAGATCTGGGTCCTGAACCGGGACGGGGCCGTGCTGCTCGGGCCGAAGCTGGAGCAGCCGGCACTTTCGGCCCCGCGCGTGGCGGAGATGCAAGCTCAGGGGTCCGGCGCCTTCCAGGAGGGCGCAGGCCGGCAGGACATGCTGACCGGCTTCGCCGTGGTGGATGGCCGGGGCGGATATCCCGCTCTCAACTGGATCGTCGTCTCCCAGCAGGACGCCTCCGTCGCCTTCGCGCTGCCGACGCGGGTGGGCGCCACGATCCTGGTCATCGGTGGCTGCGTTATGGTGGTGAGCGTACTGCTGACGGTGTGGATCTCGCGCCGCATCTCGCGTCCGCTCTCGGCGTTGACGCGGGTCGCCGACGAGATCGGCCGCAATCCCCAGGTGACCATGCTGCCGCGCCTGCGGGGGTCTCTGGAGGTGATTCAGGTCTCGGGATCGCTGCGCGCGCTTCTGCGCCGGCTGGGCAGCGCCGAATTGCGCTTCGTGGAGCACGCCCAACGCTATGAGCAGGACATGGCGGACCTGCGGCGCCTCGCGGACAGCGATCCGCTGACCGGCCTTATGAATCGCCGCTCTTTCCTGAGCGTCGCCGAAACCGCCTTGCAGGGCACGCGTAGCAGCGACCGCCTCGGCATTCTCATGGGCGATATCGACCATTTCAAGCTGGTGAACGACACCTATGGCCATCCGGCGGGCGACGAGGTGATCCGCTATATCGGCAACACCATTTCCGCGACGCTCAGGGCCAAGGACCGCGTCGCGCGCTTCGGCGGCGAGGAATTCGTCGTGCTCCTGCTGGACGTCACCGAATCCGAAATGATGATGCTGGCCGAGCGCGTGCGCGCCGCCATCGCGGAACGTCCCGTGACGTTCGAGGGGCGCGACATCGCCGTCACCATGAGCTTCGGCGCGGCTCTGGCACGGGACGGGGACCGCGACGTGGACGCGGTAATCGAGCGCGCGGACTTCGCGCTTTACGAGGCCAAGACGTCGGGGCGCAACAAGGTGACGAGCGCAAGCCATCTCAGCCGGGTCGCCTGAGCCGGCCGGCGGGAGCCGGTGCACAGGTCTCTCCATGTCAATCTTTGGCCTTGTCCTTGATCGCTGCCCGTCGACTCCGCTATGACTTTGATGTGTTTGCGGAGTTTTGGTGAGCCCAGCCTTGCCGGGCGGCGTTTTTCCGCCGTGGCCCGGCATTCAGTTCCCGGCCCGGCCGGCGCTGGCGAGGGTGGTCTTTTTTTGCGTCTTCCCGGTGTTTTCAACTTTTACCGGGACCGGAATTGCGAAGGGTCTCATGGCGTTACGGCATTCCATCAAGCTCATTGAAGAAATCGCCGACCAGATCAAGGCAAAGATCCTTGCCGGTGGCTACCAGCCCGGAGAACGGTTGAAGCAGGAGCGGCTCGCGGAAGAGTTCGGCGTCAGCCGCACGCCCGTGCGCGAGGCGCTTTCGCGCCTGGAAGCCCAAGGCCTGGTCTCTCAGCCGCTGCGCCGCAGCGCGGTGGTGACCAAGCCGTCCGTGCAGGACGTGGTCGAGACGTTTCAGATCCGCTGCGAACTGGAGGGGCTCGCCGGGTCGCTGGCCGCCGAGGCGATCTCCGACGGAGAACTGGCGCGGCTGGGGGCGGGTCTGGATTCCTGGCGGGCGCGCCTTGACCCGTCTCTGCCCGCCACCAGCCGGGGGCAGGCCGCGCGACAGAAGGCATGGCGCAAATTCGAGGCGGAGTTTCACGGCGCCATCACGGCCGCGGCGCGCAACCACAATCTGGAGCGGGTGCTGCGCGAACTCATGAGCGGAGCGGTGGGCGCGATCGTGTCGGCCTCCACGGGCGCCCTCTCGGTTGCCGAGCTGACAGAGCATCTCGATCGCCACTCCGCCATCTTCGACGCGCTCCGCACCCGCGATCCCCAGGAAGCCCGCCGGGCCATCGTCGTGGACGTGGTCGCCACCGGTGATTTCGTGACCGGTTGGTATCGCACCCTCGGAACGCGGGAGCCGACGTCCCAGAAATAGGGACTTCGGGCGGCAGTTGCAACCTGAAATAGCGGAATGTGACGGTCTGCACGAAACCGCTTGATTTTGACGGTCTTTGGGTCTCTGGTGTGTGAAATTCCAGGGCACGGGGACCGGAAGAGTGGTCCAGCAAAATTCGTACGCCTTCTTTGCGCGACTGTTGGATACAATCGATATTGGGTTTTGCCTATTCGATTCCGAGGATAGGGCTGTCCTTTGGAACGATACTTTTTTGCGATTCTTTCCCGAGCATGCCGCGGATATTTACGTCGGGGAGCCGTACCGGGATAATCTACACCGGTTCTTTGCCAGCCGGGTCGATCCGGCCGATTAAGCGCATTTCGAAAGCTTGATCGGGGAGGCCATCAACCGGAATCGCTCCCTGTCCCGTCCCTTCACCTTTCTCCATCGCGGGCGCCGCCTGCGGGTCACGTCGCTGATCACCCCCTCCGGGGGGCGGCTGCGCGTGTGGCAGGATCTGGAGCCCGATACCCGCAAGGGCGAGGCCGCGCCCTCCTGGGACACCTTCCCCATCGACCTGCTGGACCATATCGCCGACGGCGCGACGGTGATCGATCAGGACGACAAGATCGTCGCCGCCAATCGCGAATTCCATGTGCTCTACGACGTGCCGCAGGGCCGCTCCGTCATCGGCCGGAGCCTCGCGCAGGTGGTGGCGGAGGCCTGGGCCGGCGCCGGTGAAAGGCCGCCGGCAGGCCGAAGCCTTTTCGCCGGAAGCGTCCATGCCATGGTCGGGCCGTTCGAGGTGGAATTGCCGGACGGCCAATGGCGCCGCGTCAGCGCCCGTCCGCTGGCGAGCGGCTCGGGTTATTTCAGCCATGCGGACATCACGGTGCTGAAGCGCCAGCAGTACGATCTGCTGGTGGCGGAGCGGCGGGCGCGGGAAGGCGAGTACAAGTACCGACTGCTGGCCGAGAATGCGAGTGACGTGATCATCGCCATGTCGGCCGATCTGCGCATCCAATTCGTCTCGCCGGCCGTGCGCCGGGTGCTGGGCTGGGGGCCGGAAGACCTGACCGGCGCGGACCTCACGCAATTTATCGACGCGGACGGTCGCGCCGCCTTCCTGCCCGCGCGCAGCCGCGCCGACCAGGCGCGGGATCGCCACGCGACCTTCACCTGCCAGATGCGCACGGCTTCCGACGCCTGGGTCTGGATGGAGGCGTCGGTGGGTCTGCTCCCCGGTGAGGCGGCAGGAGACCATGCCATCGCCATGGTCTGCAGCTTTCGCGACGTGACCGAACGGGTGCGCGCCGAGCGCGCGCTGAAGCTCGCCCATGACGAATTGTCGTCCATGGCCGCGACGGACGCGCTGACGGGCCTTGCAAACCGCCGCCGGTTCGACGCGGTGTTCGAAATGGAATGGCGCCGCGCTCTGCGCGATCTCCGCCCCCTCGCCCTCATGCTGATCGATGTGGATCACTTCAAGGCGGTCAATGACGGCCACGGCCATGTCATTGGCGACGAATGCCTGCGCCGGGTGGCGCACCTGCTGCGCGCCAGCATGCGCCGGCCCGGTGATCTTGCGGCGCGCTATGGTGGCGAGGAATTCGCAGTCCTGCTCCCCGACACGCCTTCGGCGGGGACGCTGGCGGTGGTGGAGAAGATCCGCTCGGCCGTGGAAACAGAGGACTGGGACCGCATCCATCCCGACTTGCCGCGCCTCACGGTCAGCATTGGCGTGTGCTGCGCGCCGCGTGCGACGGCGGTGAGCATGGGGGAGATGATCCGCTGCGCGGACGAGGCCCTATATCGCGCGAAAAACGGCGGCCGGAACCGGTTCGATATTCACGAGATCGCCTGATGGGCGCGGCGGGCGCCGCATTTCATGAAACTGTGAACCGGTGACGGCATGGTGCATTGGATGCGCGATCCGGGTTACGTTGCGAAAGCGCGCGCCTTGCCCCTGCGAAAAAGCCACGGGCAGGGAAAACATGCCCCCGAAGCGACGAAGGAGACAGCCATGCAGCGTCGGGACTTCCTTCTGGGATCGGCCGCCCTTGCCGCAGCGGGCGTACTCGGCATGCCCTCCGCGCGCGCCCAGGCGCCGGTGACCCTCAGTTTCTGGCACGCCATGTCGGGCGCGCTCGGCGAGCGCGTGACCCAGGTCTGCGACACCTTCAATGCCAGCCAGGCGGGCGTGCGGGTCGAACCCGTGTTCAAGGGCAGCTATGTGGAGACCATGACCGCCGCGGTCGCGGCCTTCCGCGCCGGCCGGGCGCCGCATCTCGTCCAGGTCTTCGAGGTGGGAACGGGCTCCATGCTCGGCGCAGGCCCGGCCGTGCGCCAGGTCTGGCAATTGGCGCAGGAGACCGGCGTGCGCCTCGACCCCGCCGCCTATGTGCCGGCGGTGCGCGGCTATTACAGCCTGCCGGACGGACGCATGGCCTCTATGCCGTTCAATTCCTCGACCCCCATCGCCTGGATCAATGCCAGCCTGTTCGAGCGCGCGGGTCTCGACCCCGCCAAGCCGCCGGCCACCTGGGAGGAGACCGCGACGGCGGCCCAGGTGCTGAAAGCAAAGGCGGGCGCCAAGGTACCGCTCACCACCGCCTGGCCGAGCTGGGTGCTGATGGAAAATTACGGCGCCATCCACGATCTTCCCTATGCCACCAAGGACAATGGCTTCGAAGGGCTCGGCGCCGAACTGGTCTGCAACGCGCCGGCTTATGTGAAACAGATCCAGCGCATTCTCGACCTCGCGAAGGAGGGCCTGTTCGTTTATGGCGGGCGCGGCGCGAGCGGGGATCAGCTCTTCCCGGCGGGGGATTGCGGCATCTCCTTCAATTCCTCGGCGGCCCGGGCGGGCTTTGCCAGGGACGCGAAATTCCCCTTCCGCGCGGCCATGCTGCCCTATGATCCGAGCGTGAAGGCGCAGCCGAACAATTCCATCATTGGCGGCGCCAGCCTGTGGGCCATGACCGCCCCGAACCGCACGCCGGCCGAATATGCCGCCGCCGCGACCTTCCTCGCCGCCCTCGCCGAGCCGAAGGCGGACGCGAAATGGGCGGAAGTGACGGGCTATGTGCCCGGCACCAACGCGGGTGGGCAGGAACTGACCGCCCAGGGCTATTTCGCCCGCACGCCGGACGCCGAGATCGCGGTGCGCCAGCTGGCGCGGGGCACTGTGACGGTGAATTCCAAGGGATTGCGCCTCGGCCGCCTGCCGGAAATCCGCTCCATCCTGGAAGAGGAGCTGGAAGCCGCGCTTCAGGGCCGCCAGAGCGCCCAGGGCGCGTTGGACGCCACCGTGACGCGCGGCAACAAGGTGCTTCGGGAGTTCGAGGCGTCCATGCGCGGCTGAGCGCCGGAGGGTCATGAGCGAACGGCGGACGGTATTTGCGGGAAGCGCGCTTCCGGTGCTTTTGGTGGCGCCGCAGGTGTTGCTCACGGCCGTCTTCTTCCTGTGGCCCGCCGCGCGGGCGGTGCAGGCCTCCCTTGAGCGCGGCGATGCGTTCGGCCTGTCCGTCCGCTTTGTGGGCCTTGCGAATTTCGCGGATTTGTTCGCGGACCCGCTTTATATCGCAGCCATCTGGCGGACCCTGTTCTTCTGCGGCGCGGTGAGCCTCATTTCCATGGGAACGGCCCTGCTCCTGGCGCTGTGCGCGGACGCGGTCGTGCGCGGGCGAGTCTTCTACCGCACGGCCCTCATCTGGCCCTATGCGGTGGCGCCGGTCGTATCGGCGGCGGTATGGCTGCTCATGCTGCACCCCCAGGTGGGGTGGCTGACACCGGCGCTGGAGCGGCTCGGCATCGCGTGGAACTATCGGCTCGATGATGCGCAGGCCATGCTGCTCGTGATCCTCGCCTCGGCGTGGAAGCAGGTCAGCTACAATTTCATCTTCTTCCTCGCGGCGCTCCAGGCCATTCCCACATCGCTTGTGGAGGCCGCGCGCATGGACGGCGCCGGGCCGGTGCGGCGCTTCCTCACCATCCTGTTTCCCCTGCTCGCGCCCACCACCGGCTTTCTTCTCAGCGTGAACATCGCCTATTCGGCCTTCGAGACCTTCGGCACCATCGAGGCGCTGACGCGCGGCGGGCCGGGCCAGGCGACGGAGACCTTGATGATGAAGGTCTATCGCGACGGGGTGGTCAATCTCGACCTCGGCGCCTCCTCGGCGCAGTCGGTCGTACTGATGGCCGGCACCATGGGCCTCGTCGCGCTCCAGGTGCTGATGATGCGCCGGCGGAGGGATGTGGCATGACACCCTCCCGCCTGCTCACCCATGGCATGCTGCTGGTGGGCGTCCTGCTCTTCTTCCTTCCGGTCTGGCTGGTCTTCGCGGCTTCCACGCAGGACGCCTCGGCCTTGAGCCGGGGGGAGATCAGCATCCTGCCGCGCCTGGAGGGCTTCGGCATCTATTGGCAGGTGCTCACCGGCACCGGCGCGGGCGCCCAGCAGGGGGCGGTGTGGCGCATGCTGGGCGTAAGCTTCGCCATGGCGCTCGCCATCGCCGGGGGAAAGCTGGTGGTCTCCGTGCTCGCAGCCTATGCCGTCGCCTTCTTTCGCTTTCCCCTGCGCCTCGTCTGCTTCTGGGTCATTTTCCTCACCCTCATGCTGCCGGTGGAGGTGCGCATCATGCCCACTTTCGAACTGGTGGCGGATTTCGGCCTCATCGACTCATTCGGCGGGCTGGTTTTGCCGCTGGTCGCCTCGGCCACCGCGACGCTGCTCTATCGCCAGACGTTTTTGCTGCTGCCGGATGAATTGGTGGAAGCCGCGCGCATGGACGGCGCCGGTCCGCTCCGCTTCCTGCGCGACATGGCGCTGCCGCTCAGCGCCACCAACACCGCCGCCTTGTTCGTGATCCTCTTCGTCTATGGCTGGAACCAGTATCTCTGGCCGCTCATCGCGGTGACGGATACCAACCTTCAGACCATCATGGTCGGGATCGTGCGGATGATCGGCACCGAGGGGCAGACCTATTGGAACCGCGTCATGGCCACCGCCATGCTCGCTTTGGTGCCGCCCGTTCTGGTGGTGCTGGTCATGCAGCGCTGGTTCGTGAAGGGACTGGCGGAGGGCAGCACGTGAGCGCGCGGCTGGAGCTTGAGGGACTGTCCAAGGCGTTCGGCCGAACCGGCGTGCTGCATGCCGTCGATTTGTGCGCCGAGCCGGGGGACATGGTGGTCATTGTAGGCGCGTCGGGCTGCGGAAAATCCACCTTGCTGCGCCTCGTCGCAGGCCTCGAGACGCCGAGCGCCGGGCGCGTGCGGCTTGATGGGCGGGACATCACGCCGCTCGATCCGGCGTCGCGCGACATGGCCATGGTGTTCCAGAATTACGCGCTTTACCCCCATATGAGCGTGTTCGACAACATGGCCTATGGGCTCCGCCTGCGCGGGCTCTCGCGCGCGCAGATCAGCGACAAAGTAGGCAAGGCCGCCGACATGCTGGGGCTCGGCGCGCTCTTGTCGCGCAAGCCGCGCCAATTGTCGGGTGGGCAGCGCCAGCGCGTCGCCATGGGCCGCGCCATCGTGCGCGAACCGCGCCTGTTCCTGTTCGACGAGCCCTTGTCCAATCTCGACGCCAAGCTGCGCCTCGCCATGCGGGTGGAAATCCGCCGACTCCAGAAAAGCCTCGGCACCACGAGCCTGTATGTGACCCACGATCAGGTGGAGGCCATGACGCTCGCGGATCGGCTGGTGGTGATGGAGGAGGGCCGCGCGGTGCAGGTGGCGCCGCCGCTGGAAATCTATCGTCGCCCCGCGACGCTCTATGTGGCGGGCTTCATGGGCGCCCCGCCCATGAACCTCCTGTCGGCGACGCTGGTCGCGGACGGAACCGCCGCGCGCCTTGAGGGCGGCATGGTCCTGCCCTTCGCCGACGGCCGGCGGAGCGGCGCCGACGGGCTGGCCTTGATGGTCGGCATCCGCCCCGAGCATGTGGAGGTGGGGGGCGAGAGATCATCTCCCGCGCTCCCGGCGCAGGTTGAGTTGCGCGAGCCGCTGGGCGCCGAGACCATTCTCATCTGCCGTCTGACTGGCGGTGAGATGGTGTCACTGCGCCTGACGGGGGAACCGCCGGAGACGGACCGGATCGAAATCCGCCTGCCGGCGCGCCATCTTCACGTCTTCGATGCCGCAAGCGGGCTGCGGCTCGATCCCGGCTGAGGCTCAGCCGTGCGCCTTGCGGGCGCGCGCCCCATAGGTGCGCAGGCGCAGCGCGTTCAGCTTGATGAAGCCGGCCGCGTCGCGATGGTCATAGGCCACCGCGCCTTCCTCGAAGGTCACGAGGTCCTGATTGTAGAGCGAATAGGGGCTCTCGCGGCCGATGACGGTCGCATTGCCCTTGTAGAGCTTCACCTTCACGGTGCCGGTCACATAACGCTGCGACAGGTCGATGGCGGCCTGGAGCATCTCGCGCTCGGGCGCGAACCAGAAGCCGTTATAGATCAACTCCGCATAGCGGGGCATCAATTCGTCCTTCAGGTGCGCCGCGCCGCGGTCCAGCGTGATGCTCTCGATGCCGCGATGGGCGGCGAGCAGAATGGTGCCGCCGGGCGTCTCGTAGATGCCGCGCGACTTCATGCCCACGAAGCGGTTTTCCACCAAATCGAGACGGCCGATGCCGTTTTCCTTGCCCAGTTCGTTGAGCCGCGCCAGCAGGGTGGCGGGGCTGAGCAATTCGCCGTCGATGGACACCGCATCGCCCTGTTGGAAACCGATCTCGATGACGGTCGGCTTGTCGGGCGCGCTCTCGGGCGAAATGGTGCGCTGATAGACATAATCGGGCGCGTCATCGGCCGGGTCTTCCAGCACCTTGCCCTCGGAGGAGGAGTGCAGAAGGTTCGCGTCCACGGAGAACGGCGCCTCGCCGCGCTTGTCCTTGGCGATCGGGATCTGGTGGGCTTCGGCGAATTCCAGCAGGCGGGTGCGCGAGGTGAGGTCCCATTCGCGCCAGGGGGCGATGACGGTGATCTCGGGTTCGAGGGCGTAATAGCCCAGTTCGAAGCGCACCTGGTCGTTGCCCTTGCCGGTGGCGCCGTGGGAGACCGCGTCGGCGCCCACCTTGCGGGCGATCTCGATCTGCTTCTTGGCGATCAGCGGGCGGGCGATGGAGGTGCCGAGCAGATACTGGCCCTCATAGACCGCATTGGCGCGGAACATGGGGAACACATAGTCCCGCACGAATTCCTCGCGCACGTCCTCGATGAAGATGTTCTCCGGCTTGATGCCGAGCAGAAGCGCCTTTTCGCGCGCGGGCGCCAGTTCCTCGCCCTGGCCGAGGTCGGCGGTGAAGGTCACCACCTCGCAGCCATAGGTGGTCTGGAGCCATTTCAGGATCACCGAGGTGTCGAGCCCGCCGGAATAAGCAAGCACAACCTTCTTCACGTCGC
>JASBUY010000273.1 GCA_030147645.1 Aquabacter sp.
CCTCGTCACCGACCGCCGTCGGATCGGCGCGCAGGACTATTTCCGGGGCCTGTTCGAAACCGCGCTGGCAGAGGACGAGGTGATCGTCGCCGTCGAGTTTCCTCAACCGGAGGCGGCGGCCTATCGCAAGTTCCGCAACCCCGCCTCGCGCTATGCCATGGCCGGCGTGTTCGTCGCTCGCATCGCGGGCGAGGTGCGCGTGGCGGTGACCGGGGTCGGGCAGGACGGCGTGTTTCGCTGGCAAGATGCGGAGACGGCGCTTGCCGCCGATTTTTCGCCCGCTGCGATTGAGGGTCTGACGCTCGATGCCGACATGGCCATGAGCGATCTGCATGGCGACGGGGCCTATCGCGCCCAGTTGGCCAAGGTCATGGCCAGCCGTGCCGTGGAAGCCATCACCGGGTAAGTACAGCGATTTTAAAGGGGGCGCGCCGCTTTCAGAGCGGCGCTGCCGGCGCATCCAGCGGCACCACCGGCGCATTCTTCGCCTGCTTCAACGTGAGGGCCGTGCGTACATTCTTCACATTGGGCGTGGCGGTGATTTCGAGCACGAAGTTCTGGAACGTGCGCAGGTCCGGCGCCACGCAGAGCATCAGGAAGTCCACATCGCCCGACAGCATCCAGGCGCCACGCACCAGGGGCCAGCGGTCGATGCGGCCGAGGAAAGCGGACAAATCGGCTTCGGCCTGGCTCACCAGATGGACCATGGCGAACGCCATGAGATCGTAGCCGAGCCGCTTCTCATCCAGCAGCGCGCGATAGCCCTGGATGAAGCCCTGTTCCTCAAGGTGCCGCACGCGACGCAGACAGGGCGGAGCGGAGATGCCGACGCGGCGCGATAATTCCACATTGGTCATCCGCCCGTCGCGCTGAAGCTCGGTGAGGATTTTCCAGTCCACAGCATCGAGATCAACAGTCAAGGCAGTCCTCCGGTCGGCGAGCGCACCTTAGTTCAGGTTCGCGGCGGCGCAACGAAATAATATTGCTCGCGCACCGGGGATGGGTGCACCTGCGCCTGCGCATCGTCTTGTGGGGCCGGGGGCTTGACCCTACATTGACGCATAGCTCCCGCCTCCCTCCATAGACGCCCGAGCTTTACCGCCAACCGGCGCTGTCTTCGCCGCCTGAGGAAGTCATGTCCACGCATCACGCCAAGGTCGTCATCATTGGGTCCGGCCCGGCCGGGTACACGGCCGCGATCTACGCGGCCCGCGCCATGCTGGAACCCATCCTGTTCGAAGGCATTCAGCCGGGCGGCCAGCTCACCATCACGACCGACGTGGAGAATTATCCCGGCTTTGCGGATGTCATCCAAGGCCCCTGGCTCATGGAGCAGATGCGGGCGCAGGCACTTCATGTGGGCACGCGCATCCTGTCCGATCATGTGGCAAGTCTCGATGTGACGAGCCGCCCCTTCCGCCTGATGACCGATGGCGGCGCGAGCTATGTGGCTGACACGGTCATCCTCGCGACCGGCGCCCAGGCGCGTTGGCTCGGTCTTCCTTCGGAAGAGACCTATCGGGGCTTCGGCGTGTCCGCCTGCGCGACATGCGATGGGTTCTTCTATCGCGGCAAGACGGTGGTGGTGGTTGGCGGCGGGAATACTGCCGTCGAAGAGGCGCTGTTCCTCACGAATTTTGCCGCCAAAGTCATCCTCGTCCACCGCCGCGACAAGCTCCGCGCCGAGCGCATCCTTCAGGATCGGCTGTTCGCCCACCCGAAAGTGGACGTCATCTGGAACGCCGAGATTGCGGAGATTCTGGGGGCCGAGGAGCCCTCTCGGGTCACCGGCGTGCGTCTGCGCGATACTTTCACCGGAGCGGAAAGAGAGATTGCCGCCGATGGGTTCTTCGTCGCCATTGGCCATGCGCCGGCCACGGCCCTTGTTGACGGCAAAGTGAAGCTCAAGCCCAACGGCTATGTCTGGACGGCGCCGGATTCCACTGCCACCTCCGTCCCGGGGCTATTCGCAGCCGGGGATGTTGCGGACGATGTGTATCGCCAGGCGGTGACGGCTGCCGGGCGCGGCTGCATGGCGGCCCTGGAAGCCGAGCGTTTCCTCGCGCGAGAGGAAACGCCGCTCGCTGCGGAATGAGTTAGCGACATCGTCGGAACGGTGACGCAGTGGGTTGCGGATCAATGCCGCGCCCCATGAAAACCAAAACAGGGCGGACGCGCGCGCGCGCATCCCAACCAGGGGCGGGCAAGAATGGACTGGGACAAACTTAAGGTTTTCCATGTCGCCGCGGAGGCCGGATCCTTCACGCATGCGGGTGAGACGCTGGGCCTTTCCCAGTCGGCGGTGAGCCGGCAAGTCTCGGCGCTGGAACAGGAATTGAAAGTCCCCCTGTTTCACCGCCATGCGCGCGGCCTCATTCTGACAGAGCAGGGGGAACTTCTCTATCGCACCGCCCATGAAGTGTTCCTGAAGCTGGAATCGGCGCGGGCGCAACTGACAGACAGCCGCGAAAAGCCCAATGGAGATTTGCGCGTCACCACCACCATGGGCCTTGGCACCCATTGGCTGACCGCGCGGGTAGGAGAGTTCGTCGAGCTCTATCCCGATATTCGGATACAGCTCATCCTCACCGACGAGGAACTGGACCTTGCCATGCGCGAGGCGGACGTGGCCATCCGCATGCGCCAGCCGGTTCAGCCGGACCTGGTGCAGCGCAAGCTCTTTACAGTCCATTTCCACGCTTACGCGTCCGCCGACTACATCAAACGCCATGGCCATCCGCGCTCGCTGGACGAACTCGACAAGCACCGCATCCTGCTCCTTGGCGGACCCATCCCGAGTTATTTCCAGGGATTGAACTGGCTGGAGCATGCGGGGCGGGAAGGCGGCGCGCCGCGCGTGCCGGCCTTCGAGGTCAACAGCGTTCTGGGCCTGCGGCGGGCGGTAGAGCGGGGTGTCGGCATCGGTACCCTTCCGGACTATCTCACCGACGATGCATCCTCCCTCGTGCAGCTCTTCACCGATCGTGAAACGCCGCAATTAGAGGCATATTTCACTTATGCCCAAGAAATGCGCTCCGTGGCGCGAATCCAGGTGTTTCGGGACTTCCTCATTTCCAAGGCCCAGCGCTGGAGTTACTGATTTGTGACGCTTTTTCCGCGTTTTGGCGAAAGTTCCGCGCGGAGCTAAGCGCGCGGCACATGCCTGACATGCGGTCATTCTGCATTGCATTATGCCTATTGGGCGGGCATCTTTCCCTTGCGCTGCTGGCGCCCTTGGTGCCGCAGCTGTTCCCCTCTGGAAGGTTCGCCGCTATGCGGCGATACTTGCCGGGCCTCCTCCAGGAGGTCCGGCATTTTTCTTTTGGAGCCCTGTTTAGCGCAGAGGGCGAGCGGAACGCGCCGCGGGTGCTGACGTTATTTCCGAGCATGCGATCCTGGTGGATCGCGCCCACCATCGAGGTGCGCTTTGGATCAGTTCAGCGAGACCCTGGGTCTTGGACCCTTCCCTGACCCCGGGCGCCGTCCCGAACCACCCATGCCGCCGCCGGACCCAGTCGAAGATCCGCAGGACTTGCCCGACGAGGGGCCGGATTTGCCCCCGCTGCCCGAAGGCGATCCAGCGCGGGATCCCCGTCGGGAGCCCTTTCCGGACCCTGATCCCATTGACGATCCGACCCCGGGCGGCAACGATCCAGTGATGAATCACTAATCTGGGGCGCGTCGGGGCGCGGGAGTTGAATGACGAGCGACACCGCGACCGATGCTGATCTGCGCTCCGCTGCGGCAGAAGATGCGCTGAGCACCCGCCCTGAGGATTTTATCGATATCGGCCCGCTTCTTCCCGGCGCCCGATACGATATCCGCTATTTCACGGGCGATAATTTCGTCGGTCGTCGGATCGATGGCTATGGCGCACCCATTTGCTACCTCACGCGCCCCGCTGCTGAGGCTTTGCAGGGCATTGCGGTGCGTGCCCAAGCAGAAGGGCTAGGCCTTCTGATCTTTGATTGTTATCGCCCGGTGCGGGCCGTCGCCCATTTCGCCCGCTGGGTGGCAGACCTTGAGGATCAGGCCCGCAAGGCGGCCTATTATCCCCATCTCGCCAAGCAGGACTTGTTCAAGGAAGGCTATATCGCAGCGCGCTCCGGTCATTCGCGCGGCTCGACCCTTGACCTGACTCTCTTCGATATCGCGACCGGTGCTGAATTGGACATGGGCACGCCGTTTGATCTGTTCGATGCGCGCTCCTGGACCGAGTCGCCCGCCGTTTCACCCGCCCAGCGCGCGAACCGGGAGAAGCTGAAAAGCTTGATGGGCTCGGGCGGATTCGTCGGTTTCCACATGGAGTGGTGGCACTTCACCCTGCGCGGTGAGCCCTATCCGGACACGTATTTCGACTTCGAAATCCGATAGGCGGACGCACTCAATTTCGCGTGACTTCCTCAACCTGCATGCGCCGCCCCCAGGCGTCGAAGAAGGCCCCGGAATTCAGCGTGAGCCGATCCTCCTTGATGCGGCTTTCGAGTGCGCGAAGCCGGGCGCGCGCCTCGGCATTCAGAAGCGGCCCGCCCGCATCAAGGACTGGGAAGAAGGCCGCGCCGTCCCAGGTCTTGCCGGAGCCGGCGAAGAGCTGGACGATCTCCGCCCAGCGGGTCTCATCGCCGATGAAGCTGATGAAGGTGGAGGCGAGGGGCTCCACCTTCAACTCCTCAATGCGCACCAGCATCACGAGGGCGGTGAAGGCGCCCTCCTGGCCGAAGGTCTCCGCCAGCCAGATATCGAATTCGGTCCTGTCGTCGCTGCGTCCTGGGCGCGAGCCTCCCGAGCGTGAGCGGCTAGAAGTCGACAAGGGGGGTCTCCGGAATATAGTGCTCGAAGAGATACCAGAAGGACGTTTCCCGGGTCGCTGAATACCACGCTTCGAACGCCGCCATGGCGGCGGCGGGCTCCGCCGGAGCCTCTCCGGTGGCAGCTTCGCTTTGCTCAGCCAGCGCCGCCCCGACCGCGCGGCCGACACCCGCGAACTGGTCCATCACATCCTGGCGGGCCGGTGTCAGCTCCTCCCAGCCGAGCCGGTTCCGCAGATAGGCCTGTGCCGACGCGGCCGCGGCTTCGAGGTCTTCGACGCCGTCCAGGCTTTGCGCTAGCCCTTTCAGGAAGTTCATGCGGCGGAAGGCTTCCGCCCGCGCAGCAGCGAGCGAGCGTCCGCGCGCCTCGGCCTCCACCTTGAAGGCGTGCTCCGCTGCGGCTGCGGCTTCCGCCGCCTGTTCCAGGGAGGTGAGATAGGTCGCAAGACTCATGACACGCCTTCTGGGCAGATACCGACCGGACGTGCCCGCGCCAGGTCGGTCGAAGAGGGGTGGACGGCGCAAAGGGCTGTGAATTCGATCTCCTGGCCTGATGCGTGATCGCAGCGGTTCGGCTCCATTAGATCGCGAAAACCTGCTCTAGGGCTTGCGCCGCGCGCCGGAGCGGGCGGATGGCGGAAGAGAGTGGGAGTCGAACCCACCAAGGACCGTCTCGCGGCCCCTCCCGGATTTGAAGTCCGGACGCCCCACCAGGGACGCTTCTCTTCCATCGCCCGAGGGACGCGGCCC
>JASBUY010000275.1 GCA_030147645.1 Aquabacter sp.
GAAGGCAACGCCCGCGACAAAGGGAACGAGAAGGCCGGCGACAAGGAGAGCGCGCATGGAACAGCTCCAAACAAGATCAGATCCCTTGCCTTAGCCGCCCCTCGCGAGGGCGGCTAGCCCCGCATCGCTCACGCTTGCGCGACGTTGGGAAGCATCGCCCTCACGCCGCCGCGCGGGTTGCGTCGCGGATCGCGGCATAGACCGCCGCCGGCGTCGCGGGCATGTCGAGATGGGCGATGCCGCAGCCCCGCCACAGCGCGTCCACCACCGCATTCATCACCGCCGGGCAGGAGCCAATGGCACCCGCCTCCCCCGCGCCCTTCACGCCGAGCGGATTGGTGGTGCAGGGCACGTTGCGCATCTCGAACTGGAGCGGCGGAATGTCCATGGCGCGCGGCAGCGCATAATCCATAAAGCTCGCGGTCAGCAACTGGCCTTCGGAATCGAACACGGTGCGCTCCAGCAGCGCCTGGCCGATGCCCTGCACCACGCCGCCCTGCACCTGGCCTTCCAGCAAGGCGGGAGTTACCACCGCGCCGAAATCGTCCACCACCACATAAGAGAGCAGCGTCACCTCGCCCGTGGCAGGGTCGATCTCCACCTCGCAGGCATGGGTGCCGTTGGGATAGGTGGCCTCGGGCGGGGTGAAGGCGTCGTGCGCACTCACCCGCTCGTCGGTCGCCTGGGGCAGAGCGGCGAGTTCGGCGAAGGAGAGGCGGCGGTCGGTGCCCGCCACTTCCGCGCCGCCATCCACCAATTCCATGTCGGCGGGGTCCGCCTCCAGTGCGTCCGCCGCGAGCACGCGCAGCTTCTCCGCAAGTCCGCGCGCCGCGCCCGCCACCGCCGCGCCGCCCACGGGAATGGAGCGCGAGCCGCCGGTGCCGTGGCCCTCCGCCAGATCGTCCGTATCGCCCTGAAGCACGTCCACCTGATCGAGCGGCACGCGCAGATGGGCGGCGGCGAGATGGGCATAGGCGGTCGTGTGCCCCTGCCCGCTCGCCTGCGAGCCGATGCGCAGGCGCACCCGCCCGTCGCGCTCCAGCTTCAGATAAGCGGGCTCGGGCGACCCGCCGCCGCAGGCCTCGATATAGGTGGCAAAGCCGAAGCCTCGCAGCTTGCCCTTGGCCTGTGCGGCCTGCGCGCGGGCGGCAAAGCCCGCATGATCGGCCACCTCCAGCGCCCGCGTCATGTGGCCGTCGAACTCGCCGCTGTCATAGAGGCGGCCGGAAGCGGTGCGGTAGGGCATGGCGGAGGGCGGCACGAAATTGCGCCGACGCAATTCCTCCGGCGGAACGCCGATCTCGCGCGCCGCAGCGTCCACAAGACGTTCGATCACATAGGCGGCCTCGGGCCGCCCCGCGCCGCGATAGGCATCCACCGGCACGGTGTTGGTGAGCACCCCATGGACGCGGGCATGAAAGGCCGGGATGTCATAGACGCCCGGCAGCATGCGCGCGCCGCCCACCGGCACGAAGGGGCCGTAGAAGCTGAGATAGGCGCCCATATTGGCGAGCGTCTCCACCCGCAGCGCCAGGAAGCGCCCGTCTTGGTCCAGGGCCAGTTCCGCCGTGGTGATGTTGTCGCGCCCATGGCTGTCGGACTGGAAATGCTCGCTGCGATCGCCGATCCAGGCCACCGGCGCGTTGAGCCGCCGCGCCGCCAAAGCCGCCAGGGGATATTCGGCAAAGGGAAACATCTTGGTGCCGAAGCCGCCGCCCACATCGGGGGTGATGACGCGCAGGTCCTCCCGGGACCAGCGCAGCATCTTCACCACCGCATCGCGCAGGCGATGGCTGCCCTGGCTGCCGAGAGTAAGGCGGACGCGGCCGCTCTCTTCCACTTCAGCCAGCACGCCACGCGGCTCCAGATAATTGGTCACCACGCGATTATTGACGATCCGCAGCCGCACCACCCGCTCGGCGCGGGCGAAGGCAGCGTCCACAGGCTCGGCCTCGCCCACCTCGCTGGTGAAGGCCCGGTTATGGCCGCGTTCGGGCCAGATGGCGGGCGCGCTGTCTTCCAGCGCGGCCTCCATGTCGGCCACCACTTCGCGCGGGTCCCAGTCGATCTCCATGGCTTCCGCCGCGTCCTTCGCCTGATCGAGCGTATCGGCGACGATGAAGGCGACCGGATCACCCACATGACGCGCGACGGCATGGGCCAGGATGGGCCGGCGCGGGTGCCACATATGCTTCTCCCCGACCACCGGCACCGTGGCGCCGAGCGGCAGGTCGCCGAATTCGGCGACGTCGTCATGGGTCAGGACAAGGCGCACGCCCGGCAGCGCACGCACCTCCTCCAGATTGCCGAAGGAAAAGCCCGCATGACCGTGGGGCGAGCGCACCACGAAAGCCGCAGCCGCCCCGACCGCCACCGCCGCGTCGGACACGAAGCGGCCCGCGCCGGTCAGCAGAGCGGGGTCTTCGAGGCGCGTGAAAGGCTGGGCGCGGCCGAATTTAGGGCTGGTCATGGCGGCTCCTGGCGGGGAACGCAAAAGGAAGGCTCCCTTTCATTTTGGCGCTCCCCCGTGAAGACGCAATGGCGGCGTGGGCGCGCAGGTGCCTTTCGGGGGCCGCCAGCGAGAGCGCAAGCATGGTCTAGCGGCGGGCCACCATGGCCTCGACCAGAGCGGCAACCTGCTCCAGCCGGTCCGCCGAGCGCGAGCGCACGACGATATTGGTATTCGGCCCCTTCTCGTCCATGAAGGGGTAGGAGCCGATCACGGTATCGGGGAATTGCCGGGCGATTTCCGCAAGCGCCGTCGCGATGTCGCCTTCCTTGGCATTGGCCAGCACGGTGCGCGACAGCATGGGCGTGCCGGTGCGCAGCGTCGGGATGATGGCCTCCAGCATGGCATGCATGATGCGCGGCACGCCGGCCATCACATGCACGTTGCCGATGCGAAAGCCCGGCGCCTTGGAGACGGAATTGACGATCAGGTCAGCTCCGTCCGGAATGCGCGCCATCCGCAGGCGGGCCTCGTTGAGCTGATCCTCGGGGATATATTCCAGCAGCATGGCGCGGGCGCGCGGGTCCACGTCGATGGAGACGCCGAAGGCCTTGGCGACCGCGTCGGCGGTGATGTCGTCGTGGGTGGGGCCGATGCCGCCGGTGGTGAAGACATAATCGAAGCGCGCGCGCAGCGCGTTCAGCGCCTCGACGATCTCCTCTTCCTCGTCCGGCACCACCCGCACCTGCTTCAGATCGATGCCGATTTCGGTCAGGCGTTCGGCGATGTGGCCGATATTCTTGTCCTTGGTCCGGCCCGACAGAATCTCGTCGCCGATCACCAGAAGCGCTGCCGTGACCGGCTGCGGGCCGCCTGCCTCACTCATGTCCATCTCCTTGCCCGGTACACAGGCACCTACCCGGTGACTGCTCAGCTTTTGTTCAACCTAACTTGCCCGGTTGTCACGCGCGCGGAAAACCCACGCTTTCCTCTTCCCTTGGCACGATGTTTGTACATAGGCTGAGGCAAAGCGGAGTGTCAGTCCCGATGCGGCGTATTTTCGATGAGATGAGCGGAGAGGACGGCGATATCCGTCCCGCCTATGAAACTCTGTCGGCGTGGCTGGACAAGGTGCCGCGCGAAGTTCTGGACCAGCGCCGCAAGGAAGCGGAGTTCATCTTCCGCCGCATCGGCATCACTTTCGCGGTCTATGGCGAGCAGAACTCGCAGGAACGCCTCATCCCCTTCGACATCGTTCCGCGCATCATCACCAATACCGAATGGGCCGGGCTCGCCAAGGGCCTGGAACAGCGGGTAAAGGCGCTGAATCTCTACATCAAGGACGTCTATTCCAAGCGTGACGTGCTGCGCGCCGGCATCGTGCCGGAGGATCTCGTCTACAAGAACCCGGCCTTCCGGCCGGAGATGAACGGCCAGCGCGTGCCGCACGACCTCTATGTCCATATCGCGGGCATCGACATCGTGCGCACAGATCCCGACACCTTCTATGTGCTGGAAGACAATGCGCGCACCCCGTCCGGCGTCTCCTACATGCTGGAGAACCGGGAGATCATGCTGCGCCTGTTCCCCGAACTCTTCTCCATGCACAAGGTGGCGCCGGTCGACAAATATGCCGACGACCTGCTGGCGACGCTGAAATCGCTTTCCCCGCGCGGCGGGTCCGAGCCGAATGTCGCGATCCTGACCCCCGGCATCTATAATTCGGCCTATTACGAGCACTCCTTCCTCGCCGACAAATTGGGCGTGGACCTCGTGGAGGGGCGCGACCTCTTCGTGAAGGACAATGTGGTATACATGCGCACCACCGAGGGGCCGAAGCGGGTGGACGTGATCTATCGCCGCCTCGACGACGACTTCCTCGACCCCCTCGCCTTCCGCCCCGACAGCGTGCTCGGCGTACCGGGGCTCATGAGCGCCTACCAGGCCGGCAACGTCACCCTCACCAATGCGGTGGGAACCGGGGTCGCCGACGACAAGGCGGTCTATTCCTACATGCCGGATATCATCCGCTTCTATCTCGGCGAGGAACCGATCCTGCCCAACGTGCCCACCTGGCGCTGCCGGGAGCCCGAGCATCTGAAATATGTGCTCGACCACCTGGAGGAACTGGTGGTGAAGGAGGTTCACGGCTCGGGCGGCTACGGCATGCTGGTGGGGCCGAAGTCCGACAAGGCGCAGATCGAGGTGTTCCGCGCCAAGCTCAAGCACGACCCCGACAATTTCATCGCCCAGCCGACCTTGGCCCTCTCCACCTGCCCGACCCTCGTGGACGAGGGCGTGGCGCCCCGCCATGTGGACCTGCGCCCCTTCATCCTCTCCGGCTCCGACCGGGTGCGCATCGTGCCCGGCGGGCTGACGCGCGTCGCCATGAAGGAAGGGTCCCTGGTGGTGAATTCCAGCCAAGGCGGCGGCACCAAGGACACCTGGGTCCTCGACGCCTGTGCCCGGCGCGCCCGCGCGCCGCAAACCTGACATTGGACAGACGAGCCCCCCAATGCTCTCCCGCACCGCCGACAACATCTACTGGCTGGCCCGCTATGTGGAGCGCGCGGACTGCCTCGCCCGCATCCTCGACGTCGCCCAGCGCCTTTCCTATCTGCCGGTCACCTATGGCGGCTCCACCAATGAGTGGAGCTCGGTCCTGCTCACCGCCGGCTGCGCCGATGCCTTCATCGAGAAGCACGGGCCGATCGAGAACGCGACCGAGGAGAATGTGGTCTCCTTCCTCGCCCTGGACCCGGAAAACCCCACCTCGATCCGCAATTGCTTCGAGGTGGCGCGCACCAATGCCCGCTCGGTGCGCACCGCGCTCACCTCGGAAATGTGGGACGCCATCAACGCCTCATGGATCGAGCTGCGCGGCTTCCCCGACCGCGCGCTGACGCGGGAGGAACTCACGCGCTTCCTCGCCTTCGTGAAGGAGACCTCGCTGCGCTTCGACGGCGCCATGCACCGCACCATGCTGCGCAATGACGCCTTCTGGTTCGCGCGCACCGGCGTGCATGTGGAGCGCGCCGACAACACCGCCCGCATCCTCGACGTGAAATATCACGTCCTGCTGCCGGACGAAGAGAAGGTGGGCGGGCCGCTCGATTACTTCCAGTGGTCCTCGATCCTGCGCTCGGTCTCGGCGCTGACCGCGTTTCACTGGGTCTATCGCGATTCGGTCAAACCCTGGCTGGTGGCAGACCTGCTGATCCTGAACCGCGCCATGCCCCGCTCGCTCGCCAGCTGTTATGAGAATCTGACCAACGCGCTGGACGACATCGCCGACCTGTATGGCCGCCAGGGTCCCTCCCAGCGGCTTGCCCGCTCGATCCGCGCGCGGCTGACCAATCAGACCATCGACGACGTGTTCCATACCGGCCTGCACGAATTCATTACGGACTTCATCTCCGACAACAACAAGCTCGGGGCGGAAATCACCGATCAGTATCTCATCTGAGGCCGGGCGGCGGCGGTTGCGCCGGCCGCCGCGCGGCTCTAACGAGGATCAGGGACCGGGCCTTCCTGGGGCGGACGGCCCGGACGATCGCCGCCCGGCAAGAGGAAGCGATGCGCGTACGGGTTCGACACGAAATCGTCCATGCGCTGGAGCCGGGCGTGCGCACGGCTATCGCGCTGTTGCGCGTCACGCCGCGCAACCATGACGGCCAATATGTGCAGCGCTGGTCGCTGGACGTGGAGCCCGATTGCCGCCTCTACCCGCACGAAGACGCGTTCGGAAACCTCACCCACACCTTCACCGTGGAATCCCCCGGCGAGCGCATCGTGCTCACCGCCTCGGGCGAGGTGGAGACGCAGGACACGTCCGGCATCGTGCGCGGCACGCTGGAGCGCTTTCCGCCCTCCTTGTTCCTGCGCCCCACCCCCTTCACGGCCGCAACGCCCGAGATCGTGGATTTCGCGCGCCTCGTGCTCGATGCCGCGAGCGATGAATTGGGACGCCTCCACGCGCTCATGAGCATCATCCATGCCGAGGTGGAGGAGGCCCCGCGCGCCCTCGCCGCGACGCCGCCGAGCGCGGCGGAGGTGCTAAAGGCGAAGGCCGGCTGTCCCGGCGGCATCACCCATCTCTTCACCGCCTGCGCGCAGTCGCTCGGCATTCCCTGCCGTCATGTGAGCGGCTATGTGGCGCAGGAGGACGGCCACGGCGCGGCCCGCGAATGGGCCGAGGCCCATGTGCCACGCATCGGCTGGGTCGCGTTCGATTGCGGCCCCTCGCTCTGCGCCACCGATCATTATGTGCGCGTCGCCATCGGACTCGATTCCCCCGCCGTGACGATGCTGAAGGGCATGGGCGTGACGGTGAAGGAGGAGGTGCATGCGCGCGAGCCGCGTGGGCCGGGCCGGGCGGCCGGCGGCCAATCCCAGAGCCAGCGCGGCCAATAGCGCCGCCCACGCGATCCCCCTTCGCCCTTGACCGCCGGCTCCTCGCCTGCGATGCGACATCGAAGGCCCCCGGAGAGGCACGAGAGGCACCCCATGAGCGACACGCCGCGCGAGACGCCCGCCTACGATCCGCAGAACATCTTCGCCAAGATCATGCGCGGGGAGATTCCCGCCTTCAAGGTGTATGAGGACGACCGCGTCTTCGCCTTCCTGGACATCATGCCCCGCGCACCCGGCCACACGCTGGTCATCCCCAAGGCGCCCGCCCGCAACATCCTGGACATCGCGCCCGACGACCTCGCTGCCGTCGCGCTCGTGGCGCAGAAGGTGGCGAAGGCGGGAATCGCCGCGTTTGGCGCCGACGGCGTGACGCTGATGCAATTCAGCGAACCTGCCAGCGGCCAGGAAGTCTACCACCTGCATATCCATGTGATTCCACGCGTGGACGGCGTGCCGCTGAAGCCCGCCGCCAGCGTGAAGGAAGACATGGCCGTGCTCGCCGAACACGCTGAGCGCCTGAAGGCGGCCCTCACCGCCTGATCCGCGCCACGCGTGCCCCACCGGCCGGGAGAGCCCCATGGACCTCGCCGTTATCGCCCTGTCCGCCCGCCCGCTGGCCGCCAGCGCCAAACGCGCCGGTCTTGCGGCCCTTGCGCTCGACCTGTTCGCGGACCTCGACACCTGCGCCCATGCGGCGCGCTGCGTGCGGGTGCACAAGAAGGGCGGGCTCGCCTTCGACGGGGACGATCTCATCCAGGCGCTGGCCTCGCTCTCGCCCCCCGGCCTGCCGGTGGTGCTGGGCGGCGGCTTTGAGCACGACACGGCGCTCATGCAGCGCATCGGCGCGCGCAATCCCATCCTCGGCAATATGGCCGAGACGGTGCGGGTGCTGAAGGACCCGCTCGCCCTTGCGGCCCTGTGCGGACATTTGCGCATTCCCTTCCCCGCCGTCTCGCTGGAGGCGCCCACGGGCGACCTCCTCGCCGCTCCCATGGTCGACAAGCAGATCGGCGGCATCGGCGGGTCCCATGTGCGCCCGCGCGCGGCGGGCGATGCGACGCCCCCCGCCTTGGGCGGCTATGTCCAGGCGCGGGTGGAGGGGGAGACCTATTCCCTGGTCCTGCTCTCCAATGGCCTGGACTCCCGCGTCGTCGGCGCGGTGCGCCAATGGGCGGCGCCGAGCGCGGCCCAGCCCTTCCGCTATGGCGGCGCGGCCGGTCCCGTGACCCTGCCCGGCGGGCATGGCCCGGCCATTCTCGCCGCCGCCGCGCGCATCGCCCAGGTGTGCGGGCTGGTCGGGCTCATCTCCTTCGACGTCATCATCGGCCCGGCGGGCTGGTGGCTGCTGGAGGTCAATCCCCGGCCCGGCTCCAGCCTGGAAATTCTCGACACCGACCCGCTGCCGCCGCTGCTGGCCCTGCATCTCGCCGCCTGCGGGGGCAAGCTGCCGCCCGCCGCGCTGCCCGCACCGCCCGAGGTCGCCGCCGCCGCCCTGCTCTATGGCGAAAGCGACGTCATGATTCCCCCCGGCGATTGGCCCGAGGGCGTGGGCGACCGCATGGCACCGGGTACGGTCATCCCCGCCGGCGCGCCCATCTGCACGGCGCGCGCCCGCGCCGCGACGCCGGAGGCCGCGCGCGGCGCGGTGGAGGCGCGGCTCGCGGAGATGCGCGCTTTGCTCGGTTTGCCCTCCCCCGGCGCTTGAGGGATGATCCCGTCTCCCCCGTGCGGCGACACGGGGGCGCTTCGCTTGTCCGCCCACCTCTCGCCTTCGGCCCGACGCCATGATGGACCCTTCCGACCCCGACGCGCTCGCGATTCCGCAGGCCGCCCCCGCCGCCGCGCCCGCCCGCAGCGACCGCATCTTCCTGCGCGGCCTGCAATTCTTCGCCTATCACGGGGCCAAGACGGCAGAGCAGGCGATCGGCCAGCGTTTCGTGGTGGATGTGGATTGGTGGCACGACACCCGCCCCGCCGCCTGGGCCGACGATATCGCGCTCACCGTCTCCTATCAGGACGTCTATGAGCACGTGCAGGCGGTGGTGGAGGACGATCCGGTCCAACTGATCGAGACGCTGGCCGAGCGCATCGCCATGCGCGTGCTGGACCATTTCCCCCTCATCGAGCAGGTGCGCGTGGTGGTCCACAAACCGGGCGCGCCCATCACCGGCGTGTTCGGCGACGTGGGCGTGGAAATTTTCCGCACGCGGTAGCGTGCGCGCATCCGGCGTCAGTCGGCGTAAACTCCCCGACGTCGATGACGGCCGGCATCATGCCCGCATCCATGCCATTGCGAGAGGGTCCGTCTCCCTCACCCGCTGCCGCACGCGCGCGCGCCCATCGGGGCAAAGGCGAACGCAGTCTTCGCCGCCCGAAGGTAGACCTGAGCATCCTGACTTCACCTTGTGGCAATCGCCTCACTATTGGGAGTCAAAATACCAGGTCGCGCCTCCGTCAGATCTGCCTTCTCGAGAGCGCGAGGGGCCGGATCTTTCGGTTTCAGCGACAAGACAGGTCGCTCAACGCACCACCAGGACGCCGCACCCAGGCCAACCGTCAGCAACAGTGCGACGCATGTCCAGATGTAGCTTCCTCCGAGGCCAAGAAATAAAAACAGGTTCACTACAAGCATATGATATATATACACGCCGTATGAAATATCATTTCCTTTTAAGATCTTGTAAGAAAGATGCGGGCGAAGA
>JASBUY010000282.1 GCA_030147645.1 Aquabacter sp.
GCGCGGAACGCGTGTGGGTGCGACTGGCACATGTCTTGCGATGACAGAGGGGACTTTACGGAGCCCCTTCATGCCGTTTTCCCGCCGCCTCCTCCTCGCCGCCGGCCTTGCCGGACTGATCGTCTCGAGCCTTCCGGCCCAGGCCGATGCTTTGGACGACATCCTGAAAGTGGGGGTCATCAAGATCGCGGTGCCGCAGGACTTCCCGCCCTTCGGCTCGGTGGGGCCGGACCTGAAGCCGGTAGGCTACGACATCGATGTGGCGAATCTCATCGCGCAGAAGCTGGGCGTGAAGGCGGAGTTGGTGCCGGTCACTTCCGCAAACCGCATTCCCTATCTTCAGACCAAGAAGGTGGATCTTGTGATTTCCACCCTCGGGAAGAATCCGGAACGCGAGAAAGTCATCGATTTTTCCGTGGCTTACGCACCCTTCTTCAATGGCGTGTTCGGCCCGGCCGATCTTAAAGTGTCGAAGCCCGAGGACCTCGCCGGCCTGACCGTGGGCGTGACGCGCGGCTCCATCGAGGATCTGGAACTGACCAAGATCGCGCCGCCGACCGCGGACATCAAACGCTATGAAGACAACAACGCGACCATTTCCGCCTTCCTGTCCGGCCAAGTGAAGGTGGTGGCGACGGGCAATGTGGTGGCGGCGGCGATCCTGGCGCGGAACCCGCCGAAGAAGCCGGAAGTGAAGTTCCTGATCAAGAATTCCCCTTGCTATGTGGGACTTAACAAAGACGAGCCGAAGCTCCTTGAGAAGGTAAACGCCATCCTCACGGCGGCCCGGACCGACGGGGCGCTCAACGCTATTTCCCAGAAGTGGCTCGGCGCGCCGCTGCCCGCCGATCTGTGAGCCGCCGCAAGCCTTTAGGCCGGGTCGCCGGATCGGGGAAGGGAGAGGCCGATGGCCGTGGGATTGGATTTCGGGGCCTTGGCCGACTATGCCCCGGTGTTCGCGAAGGGGGTCGCGGTCACCTGTGAATTGACGCTGGTCGTGGGCGGGCTCGGGCTCGCCCTCGGAATTCTGTGCGCCTGGGTTCGGACCCAAGGACCACGGGTAATAAGGCCGTTTGTGTCGATTTACGTCGAGTTGATTCGCAATACACCGTTCCTGATCCAGCTTTTTTTCATCTTTTTCGGCCTGCCCGCCGTCGGTGTCTCGCTCGGCGAGATGGAGGCGGCGATTCTCGCCATGGTGGTCAATCTCGGCGCTTATGCCTGCGAGATCATCCGGGCCGGGATCGAGGCGACGCCGCGCGGTCAGTATGAGGCGAGCGCAAGCCTCGCCATGAGCCGCCTGCAGACCTTCCGCTATGTGGTCCTGCGTCCCGCCCTGCAGCGCATCTGGCCGGCGCTGACCTCGCAACTGGTGATCGTGATGTTCGGATCGGCGGTCTGCTCGCAGATCGCCGTTGAGGACATCACCTTCGCCGCCAATTTCATCCAGTCCCGCAATTTCCGCGCCTTCGAGGCCTATATCGCGGCGACGCTGCTCTATCTCGCGTTGGCGCTTCTGCTGCGCCAGGGCATGCGGATGCTGGCCCTGGTGCTGTTTCCGCGCCGGAGGGCCGTGCGATGAGCCCCTTCACCACCTGGGACATCGTCCGCAACCTGCTGCTCGCCACCCAATGGACGGTGCTGCTCTCGCTCATCGCCTTCGCGGGCGGGGCGGTGGTGGCGCTCGCCGCTTTGCTCGCCCGAACCTCGCGCAATCGCTGGGCGCGCCGGGGCACGGTCTTCTATATCGAGCTGTTCCAGGGCACGCCGCTTCTGATGCAGCTCTTCCTGTTCTTTTTCGGCCTCTCGCTGCTGGGGCTGAACGTGCCGCCCTGGCTCGCGGCGGCGGTCGCGCTGATTCTGTGGACAGGCGCCTTCCTCGCGGAAATCTGGCGCGGCTGCGTGGAGGCGATTCCGCGCGGCCAATGGGAGGCGTCCGCGAGCCTCGCGCAGAGCTATTTCGAGCAGATGCGCTACGTCATCCTGCCTCAGGCTTTGCGTATTGCGGTGCCTCCCACGGTGGGCTTCTCGGTCCAAGTGGTGAAAGCCACCGCTCTCACCTCGATCATCGGCTTCGTGGAGCTGTCCAAAGCCTCAACCATGATCACCAACGCCACCTTCCAGCCGTTCGTGGTCTATGGCTTTGCCGCCCTCATCTATTTCGCGCTGTGCTGGCCTCTGTCCAAGAGCAGCCAGCTTCTGGAAAGGAAGCTGAATGTCGCTCATCGCCGTCACTGAGGTGCGCAAGCGCTTCGGCGCCAATGAGGTGCTGAAGGGAATCAATCTCGACGTCGCGCCGGGCGAGGTGATCGCCATCATCGGCAAGAGCGGCTCGGGCAAGTCCACGCTGCTGCGCTGCATCAACGGGCTGGAGACCATCGACGAAGGCTCCATCATGGTCGCGGGCGCCCAGTTGGCGGACGACGAGCTTCACCTGCGCGCGCTGCGCCTGAAGGTCGGCATGATCTTCCAGGGCTTCAACCTGTTTCCCCATCTCTCCGCCGGCCGCAACGTCATGCTCTCGCCCATGGTGGTGAAGAAGATCTCGGCCAAGGAGGCGGAGGCGGAAGCCCGCGCGCGCCTCGCCCAGGTGGGGCTGGAGCACAAGTTCGACGCCTATCCCGACGAACTCTCCGGGGGGCAGCAGCAGCGAGTCGCCATTGCCCGCGCGCTGGCCATGCGCCCTTTGGCTTTGCTGTGCGACGAGATCACCTCCGCGCTGGACCCGGAACTCGTCAATGAGGTGCTCCAGGTGGTGGGAAAACTCGCCGAAGAGGGAATGACACTTTTAATGGTGACGCACGAAATGCGGTTTGCCCGCGAAGTGTGCGACCGCGTCGTGTTCATGCATCAAGGGCGGGTGCACGAGATCGGCCCGCCGGACATTGTCTTCGAATCACCCAAGACATTGGAATTGCGACAGTTTCTTGGCATGACCTGAACCGCGTCGGCGACGCGGCGCGCGGCGGGGCGGCGCGCGGTTCTGCCCTTGCGTGAGGCCGCGGGCGCCGATGCGCGCGCGCGGTGCGGCAATGCGGCGCTTGCCGCAAAGGGGGGGCGAGTTGCCGCCTCGCGAAGCCTGTGTTAGGCAACCCGCGTTTTCCCGGGTGCGGCGCTGCCGAAGTCCCGGGAAGTGGGCAGTGATAATCCCAACAGATCAAGGGTTTCTGGTTTCGCTCCGGGCATGGTGCCGGGGGCGGGAGCAAGCCCGAGAGAGGCACGGGTGGCGGAAACGATCGTGTCAGGCATGGCGGGGCGCTATGCGACCGCTCTGTTCGAACTGGCCGAGGAGGCCGGCTCCATCGACGCCGTGAAGGCGGATCTCGACACGCTGACCGCCGTGATGGCCGAAAGCGCAGATTTCAACCGGCTGGTGAAGAGCCCGGTGTTCACGGCCGAGGAGCAGGAAAAGGCGGTCGCCGCCATCCTCTCCAAGCTGGGCATCGCGGGCCTCTCGGCCAATTTCGTGAAGCTGGTCGCGCGCAACCGTCGCCTGTTCGCGCTGCCCGGCATGATCAAATCCTACGCCGCCCTCGTCGCCGCCAAGCGCGGCGAGGTCACCGCAGAGGTGACGGCGGCCGAGCCCC